>NZ_QOZX01000023.1:0-58379 GCF_008368895.1 Bacillus sp. BB081 | reverse complement strand
ACCATCAGCAAGTATTGAGAGTGACATTCCAGGCACACCTGACGTACGACAGGCATCATCTAGCAATGCTTGTATTGCCACAGATTTCGAATCTGACAACGCATAACTTTGTGTTGCGAATCCTGAGAATAATATAAATATCGTTAATACAAAAACAATAGTCTTTTTCATACACTCTCCTTTCTGAAGACTTATAAGGGTATAAATAACTTATTTTTATAACTATAAACTAAATTCTGATTTATATTTCTATTTATCTATATAATATCAAATAATTGTGAAGAGTTACACTTAAACTAACGGGGGCGTTAGTTTAATAAGAAGTAAACAACTTTATTATTCATTTTTTAAGCATTACATAAGCAGATGGATATAATTTGAAACAACTTTAAAGAGCCTTGCTGCATATAGAATGTAGTAAGGCTCTTATCTTTTTTAATCAAAATTCAATAACTTTATTATCACTATACACCTGCACATCAAAAAAGAATTCTTGATCAAATTTTATTATAAACGATCAGCTTTTTTATAAATTATCAAACTTTATTTTAAAGCCACAGTAAATACAGAAACTCTATTGGAACTGCTCGAATTGCTTGGTTAACCACGCTTTATTGTTTTCTACAATATATTGTTCTGCCAAGATAAGTCGTTGTACAAGTTCTTTTTTAGACATCTTCATATATTTTCGTTCGGTATTGTCTATACTTCGGTCTGCTCGTATGCGTCGATAATCAACAGGAGCAAAGGCAACAGAACGCTTTTGTAGATACTGATCGGAATTTGATTTTTGCTTGTATGTTTTGCTGTGTTGTTTATAATACTCATTCAACTCTGGATTTGTCATAATTGTATTAGAGTGAATACCTTTTCCTTCGGAATCAATCTCTTTAGACTTCTCCGATACAGTTTTTAATGTAACAGGGAGGTTTCCTTTGACCAGAAGGTCAATTGCTTCCTTACCTAATAGGAGGGAACGGCGGCTTCGAGATTCGTGAACTCCTTTTAGCCATGTTTTATTATTTTTTGAAGGAAATGTGTGGTCCATATGTCCGTTCCTCCTGATATTTTTCGATCAATTCAATCTCTTTTAATTCATTCCTTGCAAGTTTCTGCATCTGTTTTGCCTTATTTACTTCAATCGTCAAACCCATAGAAACAAAACGCTTTTCCATATCCTTTGATAATTCAATTGTTTCAAGAAGTTCATGCTTCTTTTCAGGTTGCGGAATCTTTGCCACACATCCTAAACATGCCATTTTCACAGGACATACTTTATCTGTCACACAAGTACCGCCTAACACGTTGTTGTATATACCTACTTTCGTTTTATATTCCTCCCATTCCCGCTGAAGTTCTTCGGGACTCCGAAGAATCGCTTCATCTAAATCAACATAGTTAGCAATCACATCATGTAACTCTCCAATCTTTTCGGCTACTTGACTTGGAGTAGGTTCCGAATAATACCTTGTTACATTCACGTCACGCTGATGGAGTATTTTTGCTACAATGTCAATTGGAATTTCCTGACGTTGAACTGCTTCCGTTGCGAACGCATGACGAAGTAGGTGTGTTTTAAGAACAACAGGTCGTCCTTCTTGGGTCTCGAAGAACAATCCATGCAAGAGAAAACGAAGGCATGACTGAAGTGTTACTTCCTGAAGTGCTTTCTTATTGTATTGAAAGAAATAAGGCTTTTGCTCTGGAAATAGGTGTTTTCTTCTAGCACGATATGGTACATTGGGAATTTTCCCGTTGTAATGCTCTTTTAGCATTAAATTGACCTTTTTTATCAATTGAAAGGTTTGCTTACTGATTGGATAAGATTCGAGAGAATCTCTTCCTTTCGGGATGGCATAGAAGAAAAATTTCAGGTCACCATTTATTTTTATAGCTCGTAAATAATCTTTTTCACTGTTAAGTTGTAATAGTTCGTTGATTCTCGATCCTGTGGTAGTCAAAATGTCTATTGCTAACAAACCGAAGGTTGATACGGCATAAAAGGGGTCTACATCAAATAGAATGCCTTCGGCTTTACTGCTGTTAAGAGAGACAAAGGTACTTGTACATAGAACGCCTTTGTGTTTGGAGTAAAACGGTGCAGGGTTTTCTGTTAAATTTTCTTCTCCATATCCCCATGAAAACAAGAGTTTTCGTTTCTGCTGTATTTCTTCCTCTGTCGCATTTGAATACCACTGCCCCAACACGCCTTCTTGCAAGATTTCTACAAACCACAGCCCCTCCGCTACATCGTCATCTTCCAATCGTTCAGCTTTCAAAAACTCTACAAAATAATGATTCTTCGTCTCGGAATACGTTCCTGTACGCTTTTCGGCTGACTTTACAATGGATTCTGCAAATTTCCCTTTGTGGTATAGGACAAAGGAAGGTTTATCCCATAAACGGAAGTGAAACCGCTCTCCAATACTTTCCGGCTCGTCATAGTGAAACTCTAAAGGTAGAGTGATATCTCTCTGTTCAGTTTGTTTACAAGCTATCAGAAAGGCGTCTCGTAATCGTTTCATCTGATTCCAGCGGAAGTTTGCTTTTACCCGAATTTGAGGAAGATGCGGTACGATGGCATCCGTTTCACTTTTGCGAGTGTGTTGAGCTTGTTCTTTTGCGTGTTTATTGAATATAAAATCTCGATTATCAAACGTAGGCATAGGGAGTAAGAATTGTTGAAAATACTCTTGTTGTTCCTGACATAACTTTGATCTAAGCCATTTTTCATTTGAGTAAGAAATAGAGTTATACAATCGTAAAAATTCTGCCCTTTGGTTATTTGAATGCTCAGGATAAATAAGACCTTTAAGATAGTCATACATATGCTTCGCTGTATCAAAATCAGTGAAAGTCTTTAAATCGTAAGCATGAAATATATTTTTAAACCTAACATTTATATTTCTAATATTGTTAAATACTGTCTGTGCATCCAAATTTCTATCTCCGCCAATAAGCATCACCAATAATAATTGATTCTGCCAAGATGTACCTAAACACTGATTAATGAAATGTTTAACAGGTAATTCATTCAACTTATCTAACAGAAACACACCTCTACTATCACGCAAATAAAGAATGTGTTCATCTACCTTACCTGCTAATTCCTTATAAAAAGGGGAGTTTGGTGAACTCATAGATTTTGTCATCATTCGTCCTCCAAATCATTTAATAGTACATGTATATCTACCTCTAACTCCGTTTCTTTTGCTTTATCTATAACAGTCAGAAGGGGCCTCTTAGTACGTTTCTGTTTCAGCTGTTCCACGTACTCTTTTTCTTTCTCTGCTATTTGTTCAAGCATATTGTCATGAAAATTTCGATGCCTTTCCTCGTCAAAATGATGTTCGTACACGTCCATCGTATCTTTTTGTTTCCACTTCATGTATTTAAAGAGTTCATCTTTTCGCTGTTGTATTTCTGCATCTGTCTTGGAAATATTATAAATCTCACGCATTCTTGTCGTGACAAACCAATGTCTTGTTTTATGTGGATTTAACCTCATGTCCATCATTTTCATGGCCTTATTCCAATGTGGATACCAAGTCTGATAAGAAAATGGTGTTCCTCGATGCGTCAGGAACATGGGTGCATTGTTAGGTAGAGAATTAAAATCCCGCTCTAACGGGTCAAATTTTTTACGCTCTTGATTGATATATTGAAACAGAAGTTTCGTTGTGTCTTTTTTGAATCGAAGAAACTTTACTCTACGTCCATGACTGCCTTTATTAAACGTGCTGACTTCTTCAAAGGACCTACGGGAACGATAATCGCCAATGGTGAGTTTAATTACCTCAGAAACTCTTGCTCCAGTATCAAACAACATACGGACAATGACCTTTTCTCTCAATGACCAATTTACCTGATCGCCTGCTTGTTTAACTTTGTGATAGAGAAGAGGGTCATCAATAATTTCAGGTTGCCATTCCTCGTTAATGAGTTTGAAGTAGGAATCTGTCAAACGTCTATGCTCAATAGGGTTCTCTGTTCCTGCTTCGGCAGGCATTCGGGGCTTATTTTCTCTAACACCTTCGGTATTTGTTTTGTAATCATCCAATATCGCATGAGAGTCGATAAGAGGATTCGGATAGCCATACTGTCTCAGTGTAATCAAGGACTTATAAAATGACTTGAGAGCGGAAAGGAAGCGATGAACAGTATTCGGACTTTTATTGGAATGATTGACAAAGCGAAAAAAATTTTTTTCCCGTACTTTACAAGCCATTTCATTCATCAAATAATCTTCCACAGCAACCCGTATGGCTTCTGGAGAGTCACTCCATTGTACACGTTTCCCCTGATAATTGCTGTGCTTGTCTAACCAAGTGAAAAACGGCATCAGGCATTGTAGATATGACAACGCTGAACTTTCCGAATTCTTTCTACTGACATCATCATGAAAGTCTGCCAGTGGCAGGAATACCTTGTTATTTGGGGTGAACACAAGTAGTTTATATCGGCTTTGAACGCCTTTTGGACAACGTAAGTGGTAATAACTATCTCTCATTTTCATAGCCTCCTGTCAGATATTCATAGCTAATTATTCTTCTAACCAATTGAAGAAGGGGACTTTCGGTTGATACTCATGTTGCTCCTGATTCGCCATTGCTTCATAGTCCAGTTGGTTAAAATCGTAGATATGTTTACTTTGTTTTTTTGATAATTTGACAGGAACAGTCGTTGGACTCCAATTCTCTCGAATGGCTTTCTTAATAAACCCGTCGGGGTTTTTCACTTTGGTAGTGGATTGTTGGATAATCAATAGAATTTCTAAGGTTCGTTTGATCCCGACAACGGATAAAAGAGTAAACATTTCATGCGTTGGAGATGTTAGTGTAACTACCTCATATGCTAATTTTACTAACTCCGATTCTTCAACCTCGTTCCGTATCACTTGTTGATTTTGCTGAGAATCTTCTTTTACGAATCCTGTTCCTTGCTTGAAATGTACAAGATCGCCTTCAGGAATTCTCCATCCTTCTTTATCGCTATTGCGAAATGCGTTTGGGAACTTTCCGGACCGTAGCCATCGCTTAATTGTTTCCTCATGCTTCTGTAAAGCTAATGATAATTCTTTTACTGTATACATGTTCATGTAAGCACCTCAAAAATAAACGGTTATTTAAAATGGAAACATACATTCTTGTTTAGTGTAACCACACTAATGTTGTTGTAAACAATATATTTTATGAAATTGTTGTTGTTGTATATGAGGTCATAAAGCGGTCTCTATAATAAAAAAAGTACATCACTCTTATTGAGCAATGTACCAATACGTATATAATGTGCAACATTATATACATCCTCTTATCCTTATAAGGAAAGACAGATATTGTTACTTATTTATTTTACATAGTAAAGTAAGGTTTTTTTAAAGAGTGCATGGAATAAGGGAATACAGTACAAATCAGCATACAAACAATCTCTTGTTGTAACTATGTTTGTTTTTAATTATATAAAAAATATTATTAGATTATATATTTTGTCATTGATATACTTAAAAGGTAATTGAGGTATTGAGATGAATTGATAGAGATGTTCGTGTAGAATTATTTGAGTATTATAAAAAATAGGAAGGCTTAAGTGTTTGATTTGAACGGGGCTTTTTCTATACGAATTAATTGGTATGTATAATACTTGGGGGATCTTTTGAAGCTAGAAAAAGCAGAGTCAAATTCCATGTACCATTAATTAGGTCCTGGTGTAGGTTTATGGGGATGTGGTTTAGAAGTTAATGTTAAGGAATAAAGGGGATAATTAGTATGAATAAGAAAGTAAAAAGATTTAAATATTTTATGGTTGTATTAGCCTGCATTGCAATTTTTGGTACAATTTTACCTAATGCATTAGATCCAAATGAAACATTAGCAGGTAACATCTCAGTTGCAGTTTTTGGTACAATGGGTACTTGTTTATTATTTTCTATTACTTATTTTATTATGAAAACAGCTATTTTAAGAGGTGGGAAATAAGATGGTACAAAATTTAGAGTTAGAATTTTAATTCATATACATAAAAAAGGAGAATTTCTATGAAATTACTACGTTTATTTATGATCCTCACTCTTGTTGTATTGTTAAGCGCATGCAATACAGCAACACAAGTCACAAAGGTTCAAAAAAATGGCGAAACGACTTTGAAAATTGGTTCGTTGCAAGGGTATTACGATGTGCAAACGGTTAAAGCTGAAAAAGGAAATGTGAAAATTCCTTATGAAGCAGCCGTTGAAGAAGGTACGATTTTATTGCAAGTTACAAAAGATGATAGGGTTATTTATGAAGAAGAAGTCACTTCTCAACAAGAAGGTCTGCTTTCTTTTGAAGCGCCAAAATCCGGATCATATGATTTAATTGTACGAGTGAAGGGTGAAAAAGAGAAAGCAAAAGAAATTCAAATACATACTAAGCTATGAAAAAATGGCAAGTGGAGTGCACCCGCTTGCCGTTTCTATTTTCGGTTGATTCTATCACAACATATGTTTATCAATTTAAGAAATGATTCGCTGAGTCCTGCTGTTTATTCCGCCGAAATTCCTGATGAAGTTAAAATAAGAGATGAACAAAAGAATGTGTTACAAACTTGGCATGTTAGAAACGAAATTGATAACTCTCTTTTAGATGATAAAAAGACTGGGTTTGATGCATTTGTATTTGAAAGAGATATAGATGGTAAAGGGGACATAAGGTGATAATCTTTTTAGAGAAGATGTCCCAGACCATACTACTGATATTGATTATATATGGGGGTAAATAAGTTGAAAAACATTGAAGTTCTAAATACATACATTGAAGGGTTTTCTAATACTCTCCCTACGTGGTTAAAGTATCTAATCGAGGCAGAGGAGATACATCAAAACTATGAGAATGTACAAGTACTTGGTGAATTAAAAACAGATGCGGTGTTGTACTATGTACACCGTACGCTGCAAGTGTTAGATGGATTGTCTTTAGATGAAGAAGCGTATCGCATTATTGAAAAAGTACTAACGTATAGTGAGCTTGCAAAGGTAGGCTCTTTAAAACAGCGAGAGAAATGGAAGGAGAACGGAATCAATCTATTGGTACATAACGAGGGTTCTGCTGATATCTTTAGTGATATTCAGTTTATCGAACATATAGAGACAAACTTAAACTCTACTGAGTATTTGTTTGTTCGAGATTTAATTAGAACACATGGATTAATCGGGCAGTATATCCGCGGAGAGGCTCGTTTGAACTCTCATATTGATTTAATTGACACATATAAAGAAGAATACGGAGACGTTAGGTTAAAGGAGATTCTATACTACCTTAATCAATGTATTATTGAAGGTGTATCAAAATCTTTGTGGAGCGAAGTAAAGAACGATGTGAAGATTACAATTGATGGTCTGTTTGATGGTTATGTGGAGCCATTTACTTCTCGCATACATAGACTCACACCAAAACATAAGGAGTCAGCATTTGAAAAAGATATAATTATGGGGAGCGAGAAGAGTGACGTTCAAATATTCTTATCCGATAAGGATTTGTGGTATGTAGAACCGTCTATGCATGCTCTTAGCTTCGAGGATATTTGGACAGTTTTTGTTATGTTAAAGAATGAGATAGGCACTAGAAAGGTTCAGCATATCCATTTCGAGAAATTGATGCAGCAGTTGCACTATGATTTCAAAGGCGAGAAAAAGGACAACGTGTATCGTAAGCGCGTTATTGAGAAGTATCTACGGGAGTACCGTGAGAACGAGAAGCCGAATACAACGCATGTTTCTTTTGAGGTTAAAGTAGATGAAGATATGAAAACTGCATATGTGTCGTTTCAGTTTTCTGCTGTAGGTGAGGCGTTAATTACCTTCTGTGTAGAGGCAGAAAAGATAGATATGATGCATGCTCGGGCAAATGTACTGCTCTTTGATTTCTTCGGGTTACGTAAGGATGCATATGATAGATTCCATAACGAAGAAGTGTATTTGGAGCATATGAATAGTTCGGCTGATGATAAACGAATTATTCTTGATTATATAAAGGGAGATACGATTGTAGATGTCGGATCCGGTGGTGGTGTTATGCTAGACATGATTGAAGAAGAGACCGAGGATAAACGAATATACGGTATCGATATTTCCGAAAACGTGATTGATACGTTGAAAAAGAAGAAACAGGACGAAGGTCGTTCTTGGGACGTCATTAAGGGGGATGCAATCAACTTAAGTAGCTCGTTTGATAAAGAATCGGTTGATACGATTGTATATTCTTCTATCCTTCATGAGCTGTTCTCTTATATCGAGTATGAAGGTAAGAAATTCAATCATGAAGTAATTAAAAAGGGGCTCGAGAGTGCTTACGAGGTGTTAAAACCAGGAGGTCGTATTATCATTCGTGATGGCATCATGACCGAAGATAAAAGGTTAATGCGTGTGATTCGTTTTAAAGATGCGGACGGAATGAAGTTCTTAGAGCAGTATGTCCGTGAATTTAAGGGGCGTATAATCCAGTATGAGGTACTGGCAGACAATACAGTCAAAATGCCTGTTAACGATGCGATGGAGTTCCTATATACATATACATGGGGCGAGGATTCCTTCGTTCACGAGGTGCAAGAGCAGTTTGGAATCTTTACGCCAAAAGACTATAAGGATTTCGTAAAGGGTATCTTTGGAGATAAAGTAAACATCGTTCAAGCTATGAATTATTTACAGGATGGATATACACAACATCTTAGCGAGAAAATCGATTTTAAAGATGAGTCTGGGAATGCGGTTGTGCTACCGGATAGTACGTTCTTTATGGTTTTAGAAAAGAAGTAATGATATTGAAAACTTTTAAAAAGTTTAGTTTGTGAGTTTCGATATGTTTGTGGAGGATCTCGTTCTAAAGCATATGCAATGACGGGAGAGTACATGGACAGCTATACATTCCAAAAGCATTGCGAAAACAGAAAAAGAACGTAAAAAAAGGGACATGAGTAAGAGTATGCTCATGCCTTTTTTTAGATTATATAATTTATTGTACTTCGCATCAGTCGTATGATGATCTAAGAAATGAAAAACGCTCGGTTTCCTATCTTTCGTTAAAAATCCACTATCTTGATTCATTATGCTGAAACGAGTTTTTACGTATAATTTCTATTAAACTCATTTTAATAAAGAATAAAAATTCGTATCATATGGGATATCATCTTGATACATATAATTTTTTAGAACTCCTTCTTTTTCAAAACCTAATTTTAATAGCACTTTATTGGAAGCTTCATTTTCAAGAAATACAATTGCTCCGATCCGTTTTAAATGAAGTGTGTGGAAACCGTATGATATAACTTCAGAAACAGCTTCCGTCGCATATCCTTTTCCCCAGTGTTCAGGGAGAAAGGCATAACTTATATTGGCTCGTTTATGCTCAGAAGACCAATCATGAAACCCGATTGTTCCAACGAGCTCTTTTTTGTCTTTTAATTCGATTCCCCATTTTATGCCGCTTCTTGCATTGTAACTGAGCTTAAAGTTATGAATGACTTGTTTCACTTGATTAACATCTTGTAATGGTTTTTGACCATAATAGCGCAGTACATCAGTATTAGAAAAGCATTGTAGTATACCCAGTGCATCTTCTTCGGTAAGTTCTCGTAAAACGAGTCGGTCGGTTTTCAATTTAGGAAACATACTTTCACTCCATTTCTTCTGAAACTAGAATGTGTTGTTATTATATAATTTAGTCTGAAAATAAAGATTATTCAAGAGGTAAGTACGGTTTTGATTTGTGTTAAAATTGATTGTGGAATATATTTCAAAAAGAGGTTTGTATATGGAGAAAAACTCAATTTTAATTGTAGATGATGATCAAGATATTGTTCGATTTGTTAACGCGAATTTAATGCAAGAAGGCTTTAAAGTTTTTAGTGCTCATAACGGAGAAGAGGCTTTAAAAATAATAAATAATAACAGTATTCAACTTGCTATTTTGGATATTATGATGCCACATATGGATGGGATAGAATTGTGTAGAAGGATTAGAGAGAAACATAGTTTACCAATTATGTTTTTAAGCGCGAAATCATCGGATGTAGATAAAGTAATTGGGTTTAGTACTGGGGCAGATGATTATATTGTGAAGCCGTTTAGTACAATTGAATTTATAGCAAGAGTGAAAGCTCAATTAAGAAGGTATACATATTTCAATCAAAATGCTGTCCAAGTAATAGAAAAGAAAATAAATATTAGAGGTTTAGAAATAGATGAAGTGTCGAGGACAGTAATGTTATATGGGGAAACGATTAATCTTACGAAAACTGAATATGATATTTTGTACTTAATGGCCGCTGCAAAGAATCGTGTGTTTACTATTGAAGAAATATATGAGAGCGTTTGGAAAGAAAGAGCCTATGAAAGTAATAATACAGTAATGGTTCATATTGCGAGATTGAGAAATAAAATTGAAGAGAATCCAAAAGAACCGAAGTTTATTCAAAATGTTTGGGGAGTCGGATATAAAATTGAAGATTAAATCATTACAAGGCATTAGAGCTAAGTTTTTTATCGCATTCATATGTAGTATTTTGCTAGCAACCGTAAGTATAATAGCGTTTCAAATTGTAATTGGAAATATATATAGTCATGTTACTGCGTTAGAGGAAAAATATTCATTTTTATATTTTATAGTTTTTTTAATTTTTACTACAACATACTTTGCATTCATGACAAAAACAATGATGAAAAGGTTATCTGAAATTAACAAGAGTGTGAAGGAAATAAGTAATGGTAATTTTGAAATACATATACCTATTTCAAAAAATGACGAGATTGGTGAATTAGCGAAGAATGTTAATAGAATGGCGAAAAGTCTAAAAGAGTCTATCGAGAATGAAAAAAAATCGCAGGAAATGAAAACTGAAATGATTAGTAATATTTCTCATGACTTACGAACACCTGTAACATCTCTAATCGGTTACGCGGACCTGTTAGGAAATCAGCTTCATTCAAATAGAGAAGAATGTGAACAGTATGTAAGTATACTAAAGCGAAAAAGTTATGAATTAAAAAATCAAGTAGATGATTTATTAGAATATTGTCAAATAAATTATAGAGAGATCGAATTACATAAAAGTGTAGTAAATATGAAATCGTTCATTGAACAAATCATGATTGATTTTGTACCACAACTAGATGATGCCGATATGAGCTTTTGTATTAATGGTGATAAGGAGTTACATGTGGAAATAGATGTAGCGCTTATGGTGAGGCTATTCGAAAATGTAATTAGTAATAGTATTATGTACGGGAAAGACGGAAAGGATATTTTAATTCAAGTTTCTAAAAAAGACATGAATGCTGAAATAGAAATTAAAAATTTTGGACAATGTATTCCGGATGAGAACCTTCCTTACGTTTTTGAGAAGTTTTATCGCGGTGAAAAATCACGTAGCTCTCATACGGGTGGAAAAGGAATGGGACTTGCAATTGCAAGAAGTGTAGCAGAGCTTCATAAAGGGGATATCACTGTGTGCAGTAACGAGAAAGAAACTGTTTTCACTATCGTTTTACCGCATTATAAAGAATTGTAAGAAAGTCGTAAGTATTTCTTTTATATGTCGTAATTTTCACTTCGTATCATGTAGAACAAAGATATGAGAGTGGGGATACAACATGTGGAAGAAATATGTATTGGTAATTTTAGTTGCGTTTTTAATGATAAGTTGGAGTGTAGTTTGTTTAGCTAATGGTGTTATATCAGTCATTGTTTGGTGGAGTATACAAGCCTTTAGCTTAGTATCAATCTTTATTTTGATAGGGTCAGCATTACTATTTGTGTGGAAAGGCATTTTCAAAAATCGAATAGATAGAATATTACTCTTCATAGTTCTTTTCTCTATAATTGGAGCTTGGCCTTTAGGATGGTTTGCTAACATAGGGGGACTTGCTTATCCAGCAGATGTACATTCTATGAATCCTAAAGCAGTAGTTCGCTTTCCTTTGAATGAACGAGCATTAGTGGGCTGGGGTGGTGATCGATTAGAAACGAACTATCATGTTATAAAACCAAATGAACGATGGGCATATGATATTCTTATTCCGCCTGCTGAAGTGAAAAGTAGTAAGTTAGAGGATTATGGAATATATGGAGCGAAAGTAATGGCACCAGCTTCTGGAACAGTTGTATCAATCAATAACGATGAAAAAGATGTAGTTCCAGGAGAGGATGATTTTCAGTCAATGGCGGGGAATCATATTTATTTGCAACTAGATGAATCAGGGACATTTTTGATTCTTGCCCATTTAAAAAAAGGATCAATTAAAGTGAGGGAAGGCCAACATGTAAATGAAGGAGAGGTACTTGCTCAAGTTGGTAACTCAGGAAGTTCAAGTGAGCCGCATTTACATATTCATCATCAAAGGCAGGATCCATCCAAGGTGAGCATATTTCTTTCGGAAGGATTACCACTTTACTTCCGAACTGAAAAAGGTACGATAATGCCAGAAAGAGGTACATACATAAGTGGTAATGAAAAAAGGTATTCCAGTTTTATTGGAATACCTTTTCTCATTACCCTACAAATGTTTGATACAGTAAGAAAATATTTAAAATGATAACAAGTGCAGCGATGATCCAAGCGATAAAGGTTGTTATGCGGTGATTAACGAGCGCACCCATAATTTTTTTATTGCTTGTAAACATAATAAGTGGTACTAATGCAAAAGCAATACCGAATGATAAGACGACTTGGCTCATGACTAGAGCGTAAGTTGGATTTACACCTAAAGCGATAATAACTAATGGTGGAATCATTGTAATAAAACGGCGTAAGTATAACGGAATATGCATTCGAATGAAACCTTGCATAATTATATCACCTGACATTGTACCGACAGAAGAACTAGATAGTCCTGCTGATAAGAGCCCAATTCCAAATAAAGCAGCTGATACAGGGCCGACTAAAGTACTGAACTGGTTAAAAGCAACATCAAGATCTTCAACATGCAAGCCATTTTTAAAGAATAGTGCAGCAGCAACAATTAACATACTTGCATTAATTGCTCCAGCGATAACCATTGCGATAATGATATCAATAAACTCGAAGCGGAAAATCTTTTTCTTTTGTTCATCATTTGTTCCGATCACGCGGCGTTGTGTCAATGCAGAATGTAAATAGATTGCATGTGGCATAACTGTCGCACCTAATATCCCTGCTGCAAGTAATATACTGTCTACACCTTGGAATTTTGGAATAAATAGTCCTGAAAGAAGGGGACTTAATTCTGGTTTTGCATAAAAAACTTGAATCCCAAATGCTATTACTACGATAAAAATCATCCCTGTAATAATAGCTTCTAGTGGGCGAAATCCTCTGCGTTGAAACTCAAGAATAATAAATGATCCGACTGCTGTAATTAAAGCAGCTGGTAACATCGGAATTCCAAATAATAAATACAATCCGAGTGCTGCCCCGATAAATTCCGCTAAATCTGTAGCCATAATAACGAGTTCACCTTGAATCCATAAGCCAATAGACACAGGTTTTGGAAAGTGTTCGCGAGCAATTTCAGGTAAATTATTTCCCGTAGCAATTCCTAATTTAGCTGATAAAGTTTGAATTAATACTGCCATTAAGTTAGAGGCGAATATAACCCATAATAGTAAATATCCATATTGTGAACCAGCTGCGATATTTGTAGCAAAGTTACCAGGGTCAATATAAGCTACGGATGCGATAAAAGCGGGTCCTAAAAACGGTAACAGTCTTTTCCAGCCTTTCGTTTCTCCACTTAAAGCTAAGTGTGCTGATTGAACAGTTGTACTTTGAGAAGGGACTTGTTCATCTTTTGATATATCTTTATTCATAGTAGTTTTCCCCTTTGAAATGTTAACTTGATGAAATTATTGTAAGTATTCTTATTGTTTATTTCAATACATTTAAATGTATTAGATGATATTTTTATTTGAACATAAATGTTTCCTTAGTGCAAATTATATGCCTTGCTACAATAGATGGTGTCGTGTTATAAAAAAATGGGAGTTTATGGTGTGATCACATGGGGAAACATAATGAATTAAAGGACTAATTTTGAAATTTATGTGAACATAGAGCCTATATTACAGCATATTAATTGATGGAAATGAAATTGTATGATATATAATATATTGGGATTACAACATAACCATAGTGTTTTGTGATGTAATCTTGTTTTTATTTTCGTTAACTTATAGAAAAAATTGTAAATAGAAGAAAATAGGCTAAGTACAATTTAGTATGTATTTTCTTATTATATATGTTTTGATATGAACGTTAACTTATACATGATTTTAAAATTTAGATAGGTGGTAGAAATAAATTGGCAACTACAAAACCATATAGAGTATTACTATATTACATGTACACAACAATTGAAAATCCAGAAGAATTTGCTGAACAGCATTTAGAATTTTGTAAATCACTTGAGTTAAAAGGAAGAATTCTTGTAGCGACAGAAGGAATTAATGGAACTTGTTCTGGAACTGTTGAGCAAACAGAGAAATACATGGAAGCAATGAACAATGATCCACGTTTTGCTGGAATCGTTTTTAAAATTGATGAGGCAGATGAACATGCATTTAAGAAAATGCACGTACGCCCTCGTCCAGAGTTAGTTACACTTCGTCTAGAAGACGACATTAATCCAAAAGAAATAACTGGTAAATATTTAGAGCCAACAGAATTCTATAAGGCAATGAAACAAGAAGATACAGTTATCATTGATGCACGAAATGATTATGAGTTTGATCTAGGTCACTTTAAAGGTGCGATTAAACCAGATATTGAATCATTCCGTGAGTTGCCAGATTGGATTAGAGAAAACAAAGAAACACTTGAAGGTAAAAAGATTTTAACATACTGTACAGGCGGAATTCGTTGTGAGAAGTTTTCTGGTTGGTTAGTTCGTGAAGGTTACGAAGATGTAGGTCAGCTTCACGGCGGTATTGTAACGTACGGAAAAGACCCAGAAGTACAAGGTGAGCTTTGGGATGGACAATGTTACGTGTTCGATGAGCGTATCTCTGTACCAGTAAATCAAAAAGAGCATGTTATCGTTGGTAAAGACCACTTTACAGGTGAACCTTGTGAGCGCTATGTAAACTGTGCAAATCCAGAATGTAATAAGAAAATTTTATGTTCTGAAGAAAACGAAGCGAAACATTTACGTGCATGTTCTCATGAATGTCGTGTACACCCACGTAATCGTTATATCGTTCAACACGAATTAACTGAAGAGCAAGTAGCTGCTGCATTAGAGAAAATCGAAGCAGGGAAGTAAGCTAAATTATTGTAATAAAAAAGTACTCCAAATTTTATTTTGGAGTACTTTTTTTACTATGTGTTTTTTATCAGTTTTAGTCGGTAAGTCGATATATCTTAAAAATCGCTGATATAATTTGAGTTGCGCCGATGTATCTTAAAAATCGCTGATAAAAATTTCATTCACTGAAATGCTCTACGTATTTGTAATTTGAAAATGACCCTTTTTAATGTTTATCATCTTTCTCTTTAACAGCAGAAAGTACAGTTTGTTTTACCCATGATTTTCTTCGTTTATGTTGTAGACTCCATTGGTATAAACTTTGCGCACCTAAAATAAGTGAAATGACTATGCCGCTAATTGCTATTAAAAGCGCGAAAAATTCAAGTGGCGACGAGATTTTATTTGAATCGGTGTTTCTTAAAAGATCAATCATAGTAAACCCTAACATTTGGCCTACTACAGAGTAGAGCGTTAAAATTAATAGTAAAAGACTATCTTTTTTAGAAGCGACATTTTCTTGATATTTAAACAAACTATCAAGATTTTGTTTTGCATTCGAGTATAGTACTTCAATGTTAAATAGATTTCTTAAGCGGAAGAAAATATCTTCACTCTGTGATTGGGATACTAACTCTAAAGAGAAGTAATTTGCTGTAAATGAATTGATTGAATAAATTAATTGCTCTATTTCATTTGTATCTTGTTCAATGTTTAGTTCAGCATAAGCGTTGGCCATCTTTAATAAAACAACTTTATGAAATAAGTTTAATAATAAAGCGTAATAAAACTCCCCGTACATTTGACTAGCAAGTTTAGCGATTGCTTGCTCACCTTCATTTGTTATACATGTAAAAATATGTTCTTCCATAACAAAGTAGCGATTAGGAGCCCATCTTTGATAAGAATGTTTTATTAAATAATCTTGAATATAAGGAACATTATTTGCGCTAATATACGGCTTACCATCGTCTGTTAATCCGGAAAGGCTGGAAGTACGATAAACATCCACTTCATTCAGGTCCATATCTTCTTTTATAGATAATAACGTTTGTACATACATTCTTTGGTCTTCAAAGAAAGGAAAGGTTTGAAAGTAAGAGCTCCGCAATCTCTTTTTCTCAAAGAAGTCTGTTACACCATGAAATAAATCACCGAATATAAGTTTTTCCACTTGTGAGTATTGTTTTCCGTTACATTCAATACAAATAGTCTCGTTTGTATCATTTTTAGTTTCGAGTACACGGAAGCGGGCGGCGAATTCGATTGCTTCTGATAATGTCATGTTTGGAGCGGTTTCTATTTCTGTCCGAATTGTTAAGAAGCCAAGCTCATAAGGGCAAAGTGTTACATCAATAGAATGAATCTTGAAGGGAACGGAAATAAGATTTGTTGTTAAGTGTCCAGTTAAGTTAAGGTCTTTAGAATAGCGTTGTAATCCTTTTTGATGCTCTGAGTGAGGAAATAGAATTTTATTTGTAAATGAAAGATAGTATGCTTCCATATTTTGATGTGAAACTTGAAACTTTCCGTAGTATGTATTTTCATTTTCAAGATGATCGAGTCGAAAAGGGCGGAAATCATTTTTCTGTAAGAAAGGGAACATATTTTGTTCATATCCAGTTTTAAAAGAAAATGGGAATATAAATTGAAATATAGCTGTTGCTACATCTTTTTCCTCGATTGTTTGTATTGCCTCCATTTACATTGTTTCCTTTCATATATGCTATAAAAACAACATGCCCAAATTTATTTGAAAATAACCACTGTTTTACACTTGATTAAGAATGAAAATTCAGCTTATTTAGTAGGGGACATGTATAATGTTATGTATACTACATGTTGTAAAATTTTATTTTGAAAAGGGGGATGTTGTATGCGTATTTTAGTATTAGGAGCGGGTGGCGTCGGAGGCTTTTTTGGAGGGCGATTAGTCGAAAAAGGAGAAGATGTTACGTTTCTTGTCCGCAGTAAAAGAAAACAGCAATTAGAGGAAAAGGGACTTGTTATTCGTAGTGTTAATGGGGATTTTTCCTTCCAACCGAAATTAATAACGAAAGAAGATCGAACTTCTCCATTTGATGTTATTTTATTTTCAACAAAAGCGTATCACTTAAACGAGGCGATTCAAGATTTGAAGCCGTTTGTAGGTGAAAATACTGTCATAATTCCATTGTTAAATGGTATTGCTCATGTATCACTATTACAAAAAGAATTCGGCGTGGAAAAAGTAATTGGCGGTTTATGCTTTATCGAGACGACGTTAAACGATCAAGGAGAAATTGTACAAACGAGTGCCGCCAACAGACTCGTATTTGGAGAAATAAAGCTTCAAGATTCAGAGAGAATAAAGCATATTTCTAAAGCATTTGCAGGTACGAAATCTAGTTTTGTTTTAAGTGAAAACATTACGCAAGATATGTGGCATAAATATTTATTTATTACTGTAATGTCAGGTGTGACAACATTAATGCGTGCACCAATAGGACCGATTCGTGAAAGCGAAGGTGGACACGATTTTATCCAAAACTTATTTGAAGGATGTGTGCAAATTATGAGATCTATGGAAGCGCCAGTTAAGGATAATATTGCCCAGGAACATATGAAAACAATAGATAAAATTTCGTATGATATGAAGTCATCGATGCAGCGTGATATGGAAAAAGGTTCGTCCATTGAAGGGAAGCACTTACAAGGATACTTACTAGATGTAGCAGAGCAATTTTCTATAAAAGCACCATTATTGGGTGCGGTATATCAAAATTTAAAAGTGTATGAAGAAATGACCTTTAACAGATCAGCAATACAATTGGATGTATGAAAAAACAAAAAAGAAAGCAATATATAAGTGTATTGCTTTCTTTTTTTATGACAAATTATTTATTTCTTTTCGTTCTATCTGTCAAATTTATTTCCTGTTCACGTTTACCGTATAATTGATTAATTTCATTTGCTAACGCATCTAAATAGGAATCGGAAAAAATAGGCTTTTTTTCTTTAGACATATGGGTCTCCTTTATCGATTTTTTAGTATTCATTATGTATATTTACCGGCGGATTATGCGCAATCATTTTAAATTTTTTCTTTTTCAAAATTTTTGTTTACATTTTGAAAATAAAGGAGTATTATAATCCACAGTTTCAATTTTCTAAATCGCTGAAACCGCATGGTACGGGGGACCCGTTCTTATGGATTAGTACTTAATCCAATGGGGTGAATCCTTGAAAAAGGTAGGGCTACTCATAGGCCCGAATCCGACAGCTAACCTCGTAAGCGTTATATTGAGAAGGAAGGTGGAGCTTGTGCGACAAAAAATATAATGTCTACAAGTCTATTTCGTTATGGCTTGTAGACATTTTTTGTTTTCTGAAGAAATCGTTTATCCGCTGTAACTAGCAGAAAAGTTCGTACAAAATTATTGGAGAGTGGACAGCAGTGGTTTCATCTATTAAAAGATTTTTAATTGGAAGACCGTTAAAATCAACTGAGCTTGGAGAACAAAAGCTCAATAAAACGAAGGCGTTAGCAATTTTGTCTTCTGACGCTTTATCATCGGTTGCTTATGGTCCAGAGCAAATATTAATTGCATTAGCAGGTCTTGGGGCAATAGCTTATTGGTACTCCATTCCGATAGCTGTTGGGGTATTAGTGTTATTAACTGCTCTTATTTTATCTTATCGACAAATTATTTTCGCTTACCCGCATGGCGGAGGAGCGTATGTTGTATCAAAAGAAAATTTAGGGATGAATCCAGGGTTAATTGCTGGAGGATCTTTATTAGTCGATTATATTTTAACGGTTGCGGTAAGTGTGTCTGCAGGTACAGATGCGCTCACATCAGCTTTTCCAAGTTTACATGCACATAATGTAATCATTGCGATTATATTTGTTATATTGATTACTATTTTAAATTTAAGAGGGGTAACGGAATCAGCTTCCGTTTTAGCATATCCGGTTTATTTATTCGTTCTAGCACTATTTATATTAATTGGGGTAGGGATATACAATATTTTAACTGGTCACGTTTCACCGACTTTACACACGCCGATTGGAACGCCGGTTGCGGGAATTAGTTTGTTTTTACTGCTACGAGCATTTGCATCGGGTAGTTCGGCTTTAACAGGTGTTGAGGCAATCTCTAACGCAATTCCAAACTTTAAGGATCCTGCACCTAACAATGCAGCGAAAACATTGCTCGCAATGGGTGCATTACTTGCAGTGTTATTTTCAGGAATTGTCTTTTTAGCTTATTATTACGGAATTAATCCAAGTAAGGAAGTAACAGTTGTTTCACAAATTGCTGAACAAACATTTGGACGTAATTTTATGTACTATTTCATACAAGGTACAACTGCTTTAATATTAATTCTTGCTGCTAACACAGGGTATTCTGCATTTCCGTTATTAGCAGTTAACCTTGCAAAAGATAAGTTCATACCAAGAATGTTTACGATAAGAGGAGACCGCCTAGGTTACTCAAACGGTATTATTATACTTGGGATAGCTTCGATTATTTTAATTGTAGCTTTCCAAGGGCAAACAGAACATTTAATCCCGTTATATGCAGTGGGTGTATTTATTCCATTTACACTTTCTCAAACGGGTATGGTATTAAAATGGCTTCGTGAAAAACCTGAAGGATGGGCTTTGAGATTAACGGTTAATTTAATTGGTGCAGTTATTAGTTTTATCGTAATGAGCATGTTCTTTTTAACTAAATTTGCACAAGTTTGGTCAATCCTTATTTTCTTACCTGCCATCATCTTCTTGTTCCATCGAATTAAGAAGCATTACGATGCAGTGGGCGATCAATTAAGTTTAAAAACTTGTGAACCACTTGTTCCAATTGAGGGAAATGTAATTGTCGTTCCTGTAGCGGGCATGACTCATGTGGTGGAAAATTCATTGAACTATGCGAAGGCTCTTTCTGCAGATCAAGTTATCGCTGTATATGTTGCTTTTGACAGAGAAGAGGAAAAGAAATTTGAAGAGAAATGGAAGAAGTGGCAACCTGAAGTAAGACTTGTTACCTTACATTCTCACTATAGAAGTATTATTCAACCGCTAACAAAGTTTATTGATACAGTGCAATATAAAGCGAGTGAATCAAATTACCGAGTTACTGTCGTTATACCACAGTTCATACCGAAAAAAGGTTGGCATAACATTCTTCATAATCAATCTAGTTTACTCATACGTGCGTATTTACTCTATAAAAGAAATGTTGTTATTACGACAGTTCCATATCATTTGAAAAAGTAAGAAGATTTTTTAAGGATAGCTTTACGAAAGTGAAGCTATCCTTTTTGTGTATACACTATGCATAATTGCATATGGGTCTAAAAAATATATCAATATAATTTTTGTATCTATGAATAAGTAGAGGTTTTTGTTGTGATATATGGATAACTCAATTGAAAAAGTGAAGCGGATTATATTTTGAAATAAGGACAGGAAAGCTTGAAAATAAAGGGAATGAAAATACTTCTTTACGTTATATAAATAGCTGTGTTTAAATGACCTTACAGTACAAAACTTACATGAAAACAAAACGAAATTTCATATTTACGTACGTTATTTAGTTTAAAATGAATAATATTTTTATGTAATATATTCACTGTGTGAATGTGAGGATGGCTATAAAATAGAAATTTTATACAATATTATTCATACTAATCACATATGAAATGTTTTATAACAATAAGTAAGTACTGTAGCAATAAAAGTTGAGAGAGGTGGTTCGTACATGGATCGCGGTGAGAACGTTCTCTATTTTAACCATCTCAAATTATGTGCAAGAAAATAGAATAATAAAATGCGATAGTAATAGTTGCTAATACATAGGAGGAGTTAAAGTGAAAAAGACTTTAATTACAGGGTTATTGGTTACAGCAGTATCTACGAGTTGTTTTATTCCTGTAAGCGCTTACGCTAAAGAGGGGCAAACAGAAGTGAAAACAGTATATGCACAAAATGTAATTGCTCCAAATACATTATCCAATTCAATTAGAATGTTAGGGTCACAGTCACCACTTATACAAGCATACGGATTAGTTATTTTACAGCAGCCAGACATTAAGGTGAATGCGATGAGTAGTTTGACGAATCATCAAAAGTTTGCAAAGGCAAATGTAAGAGAGTGGATTGATGAATATAATCCGAAGCTAATCGACTTAAATCAAGAGATGATGAGATATAGTACTAGATTTAATAGTTATTATAGTAAGCTCTATGAACTAGCAGGAAACGTCAATGAAGATGAACAGGCAAAAGCAGATTTTACAAATGCATATGGAAAATTACAATTGCAAGTACAAAGCATCCAAGAGAGTATGGAGCAAGATTTATTAGAGTTAAATCGATTTAAAACGGTATTAGACAAAGATAGTAGCAACTTATCACTTAAAGCTGATGAAGCAATAAAAACACTGCAAGGATCAAGTGGAGATATTGTGAAATTAAGAGAAGATATTAAAAGAATTCAAGGGGAAATTCAAGCGGAATTAACGACTATTTTGAATAGACCTCAAGAAATTATTAAAGGTTCTATTAATATCGGTAAACAAGTATTTACAATTACAAATCAAACTGCACAAACGAAAACAATTGATTTCGTTTCTATCGGTACTTTAAGTAATGAAATTGTAAATGCTGCAGATAGTCAAACGAGAGAAGCAGCTCTTCGCATTCAGCAAAAGCAAAAAGAGCTATTACCACTTATTCAAAAGTTATCACAAACTGAAGCAGAGGCGACACAAATTACATTCGTTGAAGATCAAGTAAGTAGCTTTACAGAACTAATCGATCGTCAAATTACAACTTTGGAAACGTTATTAAAGGATTGGAAAGTTTTAAACAATAATATGATCCAAATTCAAAAGAATGTTGAAGAAGGCACATATACAGATAGTAGTTTACTGCAAAAACATTTCAATCAAATTAAAAAAGTAAGTGATGAAATGAATAAACAAACGAATCAATTTGAAGATTACGTTACAAACGTTGAAGTACATTAAGCAGAAAAATAATTAGCGATATAGGGAGAGAAGAAAAATGACAAAAAAACCTTATAAAGTAATGGCTCTATCAGCACTTATGGCAGTATTTGCAGCAGGAAACATTATGCCAGCCCATACGTATGCAGCTGAAAGTACAGTGAAACAAGCTCCAATTCATGCGGTAGCAAAAGCTTATAATGACTATGAAGAATACTCATTAGGACCAGAAGGCCTAAAAGATGCAATGGAAAGAACAGGTTCAAACGCTTTAGTAATGGATCTGTACGCCTTAACAATTATTAAACAAGGTAATGTTAACTTTGGTAATGTATCGTCTGTTGATGCGGCTTTAAAAGGGAAAGTAATTCAGCACCAGGATACAGCTAGAGGAAATGCGAAGCAATGGTTAGATGTATTAAAACCACAGCTTATTTCAACGAATCAAAATATTATTAATTACAATACGAAATTCCAAAACTATTATGATACTTTAGTTGCTGCGGTAGATGCAAAAGATAAAGCGACTCTTACGAAAGGTTTAACTAGATTATCAAGTAGTATTAATGAAAATAAAGCGCAAGTAGATCAGTTAGTAGAAGACTTGAAGAAATTCCGAAACAAAATGACGTCCGATACGCAAAACTTCAAAGGTGATGCAAATCAAATTACATCTATATTAGCTAGTCAAGATGCTGGAATTCCGCTTCTGCAAAATCAAATTACAACGTACAATGAAGCAATTAGTAAATATAATGCAATAATTATCGGCTCATCTGTTGCGACAGCACTAGGCCCAATTGCAATTATCGGTGGTGCAGTAGTTATCGCTACAGGTGCAGGAACGCCGTTAGGAGTCGCATTAATTGCAGGTGGTGCAGCAGCTGTAGGCGGTGGTACAGCTGGAATCGTATTAGCGAAGAAAGAGCTTGATAATGCACAAGCTGAAATTCAAAAAATAACAGGACAAGTTACAACTGCTCAATTAGAAGTAGCTGGGTTAACGAACATTAAAACACAAACGGAGTATTTAACAAATACAATTGATACTGCAATTACAGCGTTACAAAACATTTCAAATCAATGGTACACAATGGGATCAAAATACAATTCTTTACTTCAAAATGTAGATTCAATTAGTCCAAACGACCTTGTTTTCATTAAAGAAGATTTGAACATTGCGAAAGATAGCTGGAAAAACATTAAAGACTATGCAGAAAAGATTTATGCTGAAGATATTAAAGTAGTAGATACGAAAAAAGCATAATCGGATACGAATCGTTAGAGCGTTAAGTATTGATGAGTGATTTGAAGCTCCTGTTCAGTTGTGAGCAGGAGCTTTTTATACCCTTATAAAGAAAATAGGTGAAGAGTATGCAGAAACGATTTTATAAAAAATGTCTTTTAACGTTAATGATTGCTGGAGTGGCAACGAGTAACGCATTTCCTTTACATCCTTTTGCAGCAGAACAAAACGCAAAAACATTGCAAGAAAGTGCGGGAAATTATTCGTTAGGGCCAGCTGGATTCCAAGATGTTATGGCGCAAACGACATCGAGCATATTTGCAATGGATTCATATGCAAAATTAATTCAAAATCAGCAAGAGACTGATTTGAGTAAAATAAGTTCCATTAATAGTGAGTTTAAAGGAAATATGATTCAGCACCAAAGAGATGCAAAAATTAACGCAGCGTATTGGTTAAATTATATGAAGCCTCAAATTATGAAAACAGATCAAAATATTATTAATTACAATAATACTTTTCAAGCGTATTATAATAGTATGCTAGTAGCGATTGAACAAAAGGATAGTGGAAAATTAAAAGCGGATTTAGAAAAGTTGTATGCGGATATTGTAAAAAATCAAAATGAGGTAGATGTATTATTAGGGGATTTGAAAGCTTTTCGCGATAGAATGGCGAAAGACACAAATAGTTTTAAAGAGGATACAAATCAATTAACAGCAATTTTAGCAAGTACGAATGCTGGCATTCCAGCTCTAGAGCAACAAATAAATACATATAACGATTCAATCAAAAAGAGTAATGATATGGTCATTGCTGGTGGCGTACTTTGCGTAGCACTAATAACATGTCTTGCTGGCGGACCGATGATTGCGATTGCGAAAAAAGATATCGCAAATGCAGAAAGAGAAATCTCCAATTTAAAAGATAGAATTTCTGGCGCACAAGCAGAAGTGGCAATATTGACAGATGTAAAAAATAAAACAACAAATATGACTGAAACAATTGATGCAGCAATTACAGCACTGCAAAATATATCAAATCAATGGTATACAGTAGGGGCAAAATATAATAATTTACTGCAAAACGTAAAAGGAATCAGCCCTGAAGAATTTACGTTTATAAAAGAAGATTTACATACAGCGAAAGATAGCTGGAAAGATGTAAAAGATTATACAGAAAAATTACATGAAGGCGTGGCGAAGTAAACAGTGGACTAGTTCTGCTGTTTATTTTTTTATCCTGTTTTTTGTGAGAGTTGGATTTGTAATTTGATAAATAAATTTGCCGTGTGTTTTATCAATGTAGCTTTGCGGTAATATTTCTTCATGAATAAAAAAATGCCTATGTTCAAGGAGGATATTTTTACCCTAACCTCCGAAACAGGAGAATTAGCTTAATTCATTAGAAGGTTATACATCATAGAAGTTAATGTATAATGATGGTGATATTGGTATTATTCGGCAAGAAGTTAGAGACAAATTAGTCGGAAAAGAATTTAAATCATTTGATGATTTTAGAGAGGAATTTTGGAAAACACTTGCTGATTCAAGTTATGCTGGAGAATTTAGTCCTATGGATATAAAAAAACTTATGAAAAACGGTAAGGCTCCTTACTCACCAAGAACGGAACATTATGGTAACCATAATAAATATATATTGCATCATAAACTGTCTATCGATAAAGGTAGAGATGTCTATAATCTTGATAATCTAATGATTGTATCTCCTAAAATACATCAAAATGTTTTAGATCCCGCATACCATTTCGGGAACAAAGGGTTATAAATTAAATGAAAGGATGAAAAATTTGATATGTAAATTGACGGAAACAGAACTGCTTGAGCTTGTAAAAAAAATTTATGATCTTAATTTACCTGAGGATGAACACAGTAACTATGTTCATCAATTTAATAACTCTGGTGTACCTCACCCTGCTCCAAGTGATTTGATTTTTTGGAATGATGAAGAATTGACTCCCGAAGAAGTAGTAGAAATAGCATGGAATTACAAATAAAAATAAAAGTGGGATAAAACAGCTCCTTTATGGGCCTGTATTATAACCAGAAAATCTATTTAAGATAGCGTTGCATATCCCCGGGGTACAGTTCAAGACGCTATAATTGGCGTCTTTTTTATTCATTAAATTACGTTTGAATGCAGTGCTCGAATTTTTTGCCGAAATCTTAAGTCTAATACATATCATAAAAACATTCAGTACTTACTTTGTGTATCTCTAAACCAAATTTTCAATGATTGTTTTAAATAAATATGAAGTTTTTAAAAGAAACGTACGTTCTTATTTAGGTTGATATGATATACTAATAATGTAAATATATTCCGTATTTATGTATCTGAAATTTCAGACATACGAGAGAATGGTTATTATTATATATAAATAATATAACGATGAATTTATAAAAGAACTAGGGAGGCAGAGAAGGTGGCAGTCAGTACATATCAGTTGTTTCAACATCTTAATATAACAGGGGAACAAGAAGAATTAGCGTTACGTTACTTGCAGACGAGAGATGAAGAAATTTTACAGCATATAGAACAAACGACGATTCGTGACAATAAACGTAGTGATTTTGCTTGGCAGTTTATGAGTGATTTTAGGGAAACGTATAAGCAAGACGCAGGTTTTTTTCGGTTATTTTATTACTTGCTTGAAGATCAACTGTTGAACGTTCTTCTCGTACGCTTTTCACATATGAGTTTTCCAGATATAAAAGTTTATTTTGAAAAAAGCGGTCTTGCATTTGATAGTCTTGTAGAATTGGCGTGTAAGTATTTAACAAATCTTTCCCGTTCTGTAAATGAAGCGGATGTTTTTCTTAGGGAATTAATAAGGGAGAATCCAAAGTACATAGAAGAGAAGTTGCAAGTTATAACAGGTCGACCAAAGATGGTTTTGCTTCTGCATATGCTAGATGCAGATTATGAGAGATTTCTTACGTACAGTTCTTTATTGGAGGAAGAGCTGCTAGAGCATGCGGAGTTTATATTGAAACTGGATGGGGCACAAGAGAAGATAGAATTGGCGAAAAGATACGTTCAAGGTGAATCTGATAGTGAAGTTTCTGTTGGTTCATCTTTACCTGATGTAACCTGGCACCTATTATTTCGTGTTTATCAGCATTCAAATGTGGCAAGACGATATATTGACTTGTTAGCGAAACGTTCTGTTAAAAATTTTATGGATTATGCAACGGATCATGTGTGTCATGTTCTTGATCAGTTTGGAAATCATGTAAGAACAAGGAGTTTTGATAAACAAGCGTATGAAACCAGTCTAAACTTGTGCGAACAATTCGGTGTTTCAGAGGAAAGGTTTTTCGCATATCGTCTTACATGGCGTCATTTAGGCGTCTTTAACTCCGACAAAGTATATGAATATCAATTATTGCTTCGTATGGTGGAAGAACAGCCAGAATTTGTTCAGCGTACGCTGCAATATTTAAGTCAAAGTCATTATCTTTTCGTGGTGATGCTTTTGGCGGAAAAAGGATACGAATTCAATCGAAACAGAGTACGTGAAGAATTTTTAGCGATTGCCCTTGAGTCGGAATCATCTGACATACGTGATACATATCGTGACTATTTAGTTGGGAAATTATCATTTGAAGATATGAAGCAAGTGCTCGAGAGTTCGAAGCAGCAAAATAATTACCGAGGAATGTCTGTTTTAGCAATTGCACTCCTTTGGGATATAGAGGAAGCGGTAAAGAGGGAAGCAGCACTCAAACTTCAATTTGGAAATGACTATAATTATAAATTATATGAACTTCTGCAACAGTATTCTCATAAGGAAGGTTCGCTTGAACGAATGTTGGAAGATCTTCTATCCTACGGTTTATCGAAGGAGAAACTTGTTTATTATTCAGTTAAACAAGCTGCTGGGCACAGTGAGGAGGAAAGTAAGGCAAAAGAAGCACTCGTTCGTTTATTTGTAAAAGAACAGGCATATGTGACAGGAGTATTTACTGAGTATCCTGTAGATGAACGGATTTTCATTTTGGATGAGCTAGCAAAGTATGATGGGGTTAAAACGCGTGCTCTTCTTATTCAAAGTCTTGGAGATTCCTCTAAAAAAGTACGTACTGCCGCAGTCGAGTTTCTTACAAAAGATGTGGAAGCTGCAGATGATGTAGCGAAGGAATTGAATAGTAGAAAGAAAGTCGTACGCGAAAATGTAATGCAAACACTTTTAAACTATAAATCTGAAAAATATACACAACTTGTGCAAGAAGCTTTGCAAGAAAAGAAAAATGCTTCCTTGATGGAGAAGTTTGCTCCGCTGCTTGGCAATGGAGACCTAGAAGGAGTATCAGGAAGTATCGAAGCTTTTTGTACACGTATTTTAACACCACAAAAAAGAAACGCACTCGTGCAGTGGCTCGGATTTGAACCACAAATTCGTCTTCGTGATTCCGATGTAATTGCAGATGCAACGCTTCCGCTTGCTTATTTTCAGCAGTATGTATCGGAGTCTGTAATTGAGAAAAAGGAAGCGGTGGAAGTGATAGGTGCAGCTTTAAATGAACAAGATTTGAAAGAAAATATACAAGCGATCTATCAGCTGTGGATTTCTCAAGGAGCGGAGGCGAAAAAGCGCGGTATTCTTTCGATGTATAGCGTTCATAGTGATGATGAAATGGCGCTGCTGCTCAAAAAGCAGATTGATGAGTGGGCTGTTGGCATGCGCGGAGCTATCGCTGCAGCAGCTGTTCAGGCGTTGGCGTTGTCTTCGTCGCATCTTGCACTTATGACGATGAATACTATAGCATTCAAATATAAACATAAACAGGTGCGTAATGCTGCAAAAGAAGCGTTGAGTCTCGCTGCTAAAACACGTGGTATAACAGAAGAAGAACTAGAGGATCAGCTTGTTCCGGACCTTGGTTTTAATAAACGCGGTGAAAAGACAATTGATTACGGAAGTAGGATGTTTACTGCCTATTTAACGCCTAACCTGAAAATCGAGTTAAAAACAGAAGAAGGAAAACGAATAAAGTCGCTTCCGAAACCAAATGCAAAAGATCATGTGGAAAAAGCAGAAGAGGCTAAGGTGGAGTTATCATCTATAAAGAAACA
This sequence comes from Bacillus sp. BB081, assembly GCF_008368895.1. NCBI lineage: Bacteria > Bacillati > Bacillota > Bacilli > Caryophanales > Bacillaceae > Bacillus > Bacillus sp. BB081. Next base: position 29,793 of record NZ_QOZX01000023.1, on the reverse strand, counting down.
GCTTCGAAGTATCATTAGTATGCAAACGCAACGTCTTGAAATGGCACTTTCTCTTAATCGTTATTGGTCGCAACATACATGGAAGTCTTTGTTTGTGGAAAATCCAATTATGCAGCAATTTGCTATCTCACTTATTTGGGGCGAGTATAAGGAAGGAAAGTTGCTTGCGACTTTTCGTTATATGGAAGACGGCACATTCAATACGGTTGACGAAGAAGAGCATGAACTTACGCCAGACACTGTTATCGGTCTGATCCATCCGCTAGAATTGTCCAAAGAGGAAAGGGAATTATGGAAGGAACAATTAGAAGATTATGAGGTTATCCAACCATTCCCGCAAATTGTTCGCGAAGTATTTCTGGCGGCGGAAGATGAGAAAGTAACTGTGGAAAGGTTTGGGGGCATTCAAATCAATGGTCGGTCGCTGTTTGGTAAGTTAACGAAGTACGGTTGGAATCGCGGATCAGTTGAAGACGCTGGTGTGTATTATTCTTTCTATAAAGAAGACACTCGCACAGGATTAGGGGCGGAGCTTGCATTTGAAGGTGCACCTGTTGGATATGAAGAAGAGGACGATGTATGCTTATTTGAAATTCAATTTTATAAAGCAGGCACAGTGAGCCGCGGTTCATACTCTTATGACGAAGTTGATGATGCGAGACGCATTGTGCCAAATCAAGTACCTAAACGATTTTTTAGCGAAATTTTATATGATATAAAACGGACGACAGAATCGAATCTTGGCCATGATGAAAACTGGCGCAGTAAGCGATAAGAAAGGAAATGACATATGCAGTCTATTAAACCATTAATGGAAGAATTGTATGAAATAGAATTGAATGCGTTAGAAGCGAATGATTCGTTTCCAAAACCACCTAATTGGCGATTGTCACCGCGTGCTGTTCGTACGTTTATTATCGGACAAGAAGAACCGCTTCTTTTGGAAGGAAAAGAAGTGGAAATTAGCCGTAAGTTTTATGGGAATGATGCGCTTGTGGAACGAGCGATTGTTACATTAGCAGGGAATCGCGGACTTATGTTAATTGGGGAGCCTGGGACTGCAAAGACGATGCTGAGTGAGCTACTTACTGCCGCAATATGCAGAAATAGTCGTAACACTGTGCAAGGAACCGCTGCTACGATGGAAGATACAATTAAGTATTCGTGGAACTATGCACTTCTTCTTGCGAAAGGACCTGTAAGGGAGGCGCTTGTGCCAGGGCCTCTCTTCGTTGGGATGGAAAAAGGGATATTAACTAGATTTGAAGAGTTAACGCGTTGCCCACAGGAAGTGCAAGATTCATTGATCAGCGTTCTGAGCGATAAGGTGCTCAATATTCCGGAATTTGGAGAACAAGGAATTCTTACAGCAAAGCCTGGCTTTAATATTATTGCGACGGCTAACACACGCGATCGCGGTGTGAATGAGATGAGTAGTGCATTGAAACGTCGTTTTAATTTTGAAACGGTACACCCAATTCAAGATGTAAAGCTTGAAGCAAAAATAATAGAGTCACAAGTAACGCGGTTATTAAGGGCATCAGGCATCAAACCAAAAGTGGATCAAACGGTTGTTCAGCTGTTAGCGACTGTTTTTCATGAACTTCGGGAAGGGGTATCTGCTGAAGGGAAACGAATTGATCAGCCATCTTCTGTTATGAGTACTGCAGAAGCGGTATCTGTATATTATCAAAGTGCAATGGATGCGTACTATTATGGAAGTGGAGAAGTGAAAATGGATGCGCTTGTTCGATATTTGTCAGGGACGATTGCGAAAGAAAACAAGGATGATTTAGAAAAGTTACGCAGTTATTTTACAAGCATCGTTAAGGCGCGAGGCCAAATAGGAGGAGAGGTATGGAAGTCGTTTTTCGAAGCTCGCAATCAGCAGAAGTAAATGCATTGTTTCAAAGAGCTTACAATTTAGATCGGAACGTCGTATACGTGCCAATTCGCCATCATAGTCCCGCGTGCTCTTTTCATATACAAAAGATTGTTAAATGCTATAAACCAGATGCAATTCTTATAGAAGGCCCGATAGACTGTAACCCACTTATTCCGCATATTGTGAGTGCAGATAGTAAAGCTCCGATTTGTATATATTGCAGTTATGATGATAAAACGAATGTGCTTGAAAGAGGAGAAAGTGGAAAGTACCGTGCGTACTATCCCTTTCTCGACTATTCGCCAGAACTTGTCGCGCTACGAAAAGGCGCTGCACAGAACATTCCTGTTTCATTTATTGATCTTCCTTATAAAGAATATTTGTTTTTAACAAAAAATGAGGAAGAGAATGGGAAACATGATGAGCAATATTTCTGGCATAGCCAATATGTCCGTATGCTTTCGGAAAAAACCGGGTGCCGAAATTTCCATGAGTTTTGGGAGAAATACTTTGAGTTGCAAGGCTTTCATATGACGAGCGAGGAGTTTGTCCATCAGTTATTTCATTATTGTTATTATACACGCGCGGACTATACGCAGGGGATGTTGACAGAAGACGGTTGTGAAGCCAGAGAGATACATATGGCAAAAGAAATTGAAAAAGCGCGTAAAGTGTATGACAAGGTGCTCGTTATTACTGGAGGCTTTCATGTGAAAGGGCTTCTTGAATTGGAAGGAAAAAAGAAAAAGTTGCCGAAAAGCCCGTTACCTAAATTGTATGCTAAAAACTATCTTATGCCGTATTCCTTTTTGGAAAGTGATCAGATGCGTGGCTATGAGAGCGGAATGCCTGCACCTGCTTTTTACCAACATATTTGGGAGAACAGCGATGAATCGGTAGCTGAGCAATTTATGATACGAATTGCTAGACAGCTAAAGGTAGAAGGAATATCAATGGCAGATGAGATTGAGGCTGCACGAATGATACGTGAACTTGCACTGCTTCGTGGAAAGATGCAACCCGGATTGTATGAATTAATGGACGCAGTGCGCAGTACATTTGTGAAAGGTGAGATATTCTCGGCCAATAAGCCTTTAGCATTGCTTCAGAAGAGTTTGCAAGGGACAAAGCGTGGGGAATTGTCAAAAGAAGCAGATGTGCCGCCGCTCGTGCATGATTTTCGTGCTTCCGTTCGGTCGTTTCGTCTACCGGCCCGTTCAACTGTACCGCAGGAGACGATTCTTGACATATACAAGAAAGAAAGGCACTTGCGCTTAAGTCAATTTTTTCATTGCCTCGCTTTTTTAGGAGTTCCATTTTGCAAGAAGTTACGCGGTCCAAACTTAGCTAGAAAACAGAATATTAATCTTATGCGTGAAACTTGGAAATATCGTTTTTCAGCACAAGTAGAAAGTGCTCTGATTGATATATCTGTGTATGGCGGAACGGTGAAAGAAGCGGCGCAGGAAATGCTAAGAGCAAAGCTACACAAGGCAAAGGGACGGGCTGGAGAGGTGGCCCTTTTATTGCTAGAAGCCTATTTAAGTGGTTTGTTTTCCGACTTTTCCATGTATACCCAATTTATAGATGAAGCTGTGCAAAAGGATGGAGATTTTGCTTCTATGGCAAATTGTGCTTATTATTTATCACAAATAGAAAAAGCAAATCAGCAAGCGGATTACGCTAGGAATAAAGCACTTTCGTTATTTTCTGTTTTAGATGGGGGCGAACCAGCAATTATTGCAGAAAAGCTTATCGATTTGTATACAATGAAGCCTACAGATCAGCAATTTATTGACGCATTGGAGCTTTATTTGCAAAAGGAAAAAAGAGAAAGTCAAGTAGAGGGAGCAGTATTTGGGCTGTTAACTTCTTTAGGAAAGCGGGAAATCGATGAGGTAATGCAAGTGGCAGAAGGGTATTTTTATGGAAGCGGTGATATGCAAAAGCAAGCTCCGATATTTTTGAATGGTTTGTTTGCTGGCGCCAAAGATATCTTTTTATATAACGAATCGTTGCTTAGCGGAATGTCTCATGTTCTAGAAGAACTTGATGAAGAGATATTTCTACAAGTGTTGCCACATTTACGCCTCTTATTCAGTCAATTCACGCCGCTTGAAGTGGATACGATTGCTAGACAGATTTCCAAGTTATATGGCGCTACAGAAGAAGCGATAAAAGAAGAACCAATTTCCGAAGAGCTGCTGATGTATGTAATGCAGTTAGATCGGAAAGTGAAGGGGATTTTAATGAGACGGGGGCTAGAAGATGGAGAATAACATTTCTTTAAATCGCTGGCGTCTTGTTCTTGGGAAACATGCGGATGATCAAATTACATTTCAGGAAGAAGAACCTGTATACAGAGAAATGGACGAGATGCTGGACTTTTTGTACGAGAGAGAACGCGGAGAAGAGCGCGGTGGATCCTTAGATCCCTCTCAGCTAACAGTGCCGACTTGGATTTCGAAAGTGCGGGAGTTATTTCCGAAAGAAACCATTGAAATTATGGAAAATCATGCGTTAGAGAAATATGAATTAACAGCTCTATTACAGGATAAGCAAACGCTTGAAAAAATGGAACCGAATATGAATTTATTAAAATGCATTTTACAATTTAAAGATTATGTAAAACCGGATGTATTAGACACAGCTAAACGTATTGTAGCGAAAGTCACTGAGGAGTTGCGTCGTAATTTAGAGCAAGAAGTGAAGCACGCATTAAGCGGTAGACCGGATCGAAATCGTTCTAGCCGCGTGCGCACGATGCGTAACTTTGATTTTAAGAAAACGATTCGAAAGAACTTAAAGCATTTTGACAAGGAAACAAACGCCATTCATATTGAAAAACCGTACTTTTACGCTGCCACTAAACATGTTAGCACATGGCGTGTAATCCTCGCAGTAGACGAGAGTGGAAGTATGATTGATTCTGTTATCCATAGCGCAGTTATGGCTGGTATTTTCGCAAGCTTACCGACGATTAAGACAGATTTGTTTATCTTTGATACAGCTGTTGTTGATTTAACGGATCGTATTGATGATCCGGTGGAAACGCTTATGAGTGTACAGCTTGGTGGAGGAACATATATTGCTCAGGCGCTGCGCTACGCAACGAATAAAATCGAGATGCCTCATAAAACAATTGTCGTGCTTGTAACGGATTTAAATGAAGGTGGCAGTTACGCTGAAATGTACCGAGAAGCGATGAAGATTGTAGAATCAGGAGCAAAACTGATTGTGCTTACTTCTCTTGATCCGACTGCACAGCCTTTTTATGATAAACAGGCAGCTAAAAAAATGGCGGCGCTCGGTGCTCATGTAGCCGCGCTAACACCAGGGAGGTTGGCACAGTGGATCGCAACAATCATTTCTTAAATGTTCTTTCCTCTATTGATGAAACATATTTAATTGCCATGTCCAACAAAGGAACATATAAGAGAGCAATGAAGGATTTGGCTGCTGCAACAAATATCAAAATGGACGTAGAAGAGGGGGCAGCGCAAATACATCTTGATGATGAAACTACTGTAACGTTTACAGGAGATATACGCAGTTACTCCTGCACTTGTGAAGCACGCTCGATTTGTAAGCATGTCATTATGGCTTTATTAGGAGCAAAGAAGATGTACGAAGGTGAGGAGAACATAAAAGTTGATTTCTCTGCCCTTTTGAATGTGGACGTTCGCAATATTGTCTCCGAAAAAATGTGGGCTGAAATGATGTTCCGCGAAACATTTCAGCAAAAGTTTGTTTTGGAAGAAGAGGGTGCTTTAATCGCCTCCTTTCCAGAAGAGGATATAACGGTTCGCTTTCTGACAGCTGAATCGGTAGCTGATGCGATTTGTACATGTAAAGCAGAGGGAATATGCCGGCATAAGGCGGAAGCAATATATTGGTATCAAAAAGAGAGAGGAATTTCGCATGAAACGAAACAGGTGCGGTTTCTTATTATTGAGTCGGATAAGCTATCTATTTTCAAAGAGATGATTGAGCAAATTGTTCACTTTGGATTAACACGTCTTACAGAAAAAACAATCTATGAAATAGAACAACTTTCTGTAAAAGCGCGTTCTTTGAAACTAGCAAAGTTAGAAAATTTATTTCGTAAGCTAGGGACTGATATTAGGCTATACCGAATGAAACATGCATCTTTTCAAATGGCATCCTATCGGCAAACGCTGTCCGCGATTTATGAATACATTGTGTTGTTAGAACGTCACCGTCTGCAAGAGAGTCCGTTTCGTTCGGAATATTATGAAGTTCCACCGCTTACTTTGCATGCCTTTGGCGCATCCGGCTGGCAAACGAAGTCCGGTTATGTTGGTGTGACATATTATTTCTATAATCGAGAACAGGAAAAGTGGATCACATACACACAGTCACGTCCCATGTTTTATGAAGGGAGCAACACAACTTCTGAGGACCTCCATGAAAAGCAAGTTCCATGGGGGATTGCAGGGAAGGGATGCGAACTGTCTCGCTCATCTCTAGGGTTGAAACATGCAAAGCTTAACACCGATTTCCAATTGTCATCTAGCTCACAGACAGTAGGGGAAGTAGACGGAAAAACAAATGTAACAGAGTGGCAATCGCTCTTTATAACCTCATGGGAAGAACTACTAAAAAAAGTAAAAGCGAACAGGTTAGAGGCAAGTAAACAAGGAGTCTTTTGTATCGAATTTGCTGAGATGGAAGAATGGGAATTTCAGAAGCAAGAGCAAAAATGGATTATACCTCTTATTGATAAAAAGGGGAAAGTATTACAAATGCAAATGATGAAACAACGAGACAATGAGCGGACGATTCGACTTGTAAAAATATATTTGGACTCATTACATGTAAAGAGAATGCTAGTTCATCCTTATCAGGAAGGAACAAAGCTCGTAGTTACACCTGTTATTTTATATACAGAAGTAGGAGAAATTATAAATATTACACTTAATGAAGGGGAAACATTGTATGATAGAGTTAGTGCGCATAATCGATGAATTGGAACAAGCTCTAGATGAGATGCTTGTCTCAGGAGCAGGGACGGTACCTCCTTCTTTTTTTCAAGATATAAAACGAAAATGTGAAAAGTATGGTCTTTCTTATGCAGCCGCGCAACTACTTGTCATAGAGGAAGAACGAAACAAGACCCGCTTTCTTCATAAAGAAGAAACAGGGAAATTGACGGAAGCGTTTTGCAAGTTGCAGGAATATATTCAAGTTGTAAAGGCTGAAATGCTACATTTATAAAGATGTGATTGAATAGGAATTTAATTTATCCCGTATTAACGGGCAATAAAATTCCCACCTCAAGATATAGAGAAGCGCAAGGAAGATAGGTAGGAGAGGAACTGTCCGTAAAAGCCTGAATGTTTCAACTAATAATGAGTGGGGAATGAAGAATCCCTCACTCATTACAGTTTCGCTTTATTCATCATATTAGAAGTAGAGAACAAGTAATAGGAATACCCAAGCCTAGACACCCTGACTTTGAAGAAACTTTCTAAACACCTAATCAGTATTTATCGAAAGTCCTTTCGGATAAGAAATCTGTTGATTTGTTATAAAAACGATTATTAAGCCGTTGTAAACCAATATACGGAAAAATAACTTTCTTCCGTTTCCATAACAAAAAATTCATCATTCCATTCTGGTTCATAAGCATAAGCAATTCGGATTCCTTTAATAGGGAACTCGATAGGTTTAATAAGTGGGGCATATCTGTTTCTCAATTCTGTGAATTCTTCTTGGGATATTGTTTTCAGTTCTTCTTGTTCAGCTCTAAATTTTTGTTCGAATTCCCAAATAGGCATATCTTTAACGTGTTTTCCTTTATACCAAAACCAATGCGTATTTCTTCGTTCAATGAATTGGCATGTTGCTGCAAAATCTTCCAAGGTTTTAATTGTGTCGTAACTGTTTTTTCCTTTGCTATGTTCAAAAACATATATTGTCTCTTCACCACAGCTTGATAATTCATCATCTTCTATTACAAAATATTTCATATGTAACATCTCCTAGCTTCTTGTCTTGTAAATAATTAATCTTTTTCTATACCATATTGAACAAGAATAAAAACTAAAAAACTGTTTATGTAAGAATGGATACATTTTTGTTGGGGTTTTCTATATAAAATTATATATATGTTAGCTAGTTTAGCACATTATAAACGTAAGTGCGGATTATGATGAATTGGATAAAATTATTCACGATTTTAACTCATTGTAAAATATGGAATATCGTAAAAAAACTTTTTGCAGACTTAAAGCTAATTTAGCACATAGAAGATTGTGGTATGGTTCACGGACTTGTTGAAAAATATGGTAAGAGAAAGATGCATGAAGAAAAACTGAAATGGCTAATTCCGAGTGTTTTTGATCATTTCGAACTTAATTAAAGCTATTATAGAATGATTTCAGTTTGGTAATGGATTTTATGTAGCAAGTATATTCACTGTGTTTTTAAATAAATTACATGATTAATAGATTGAAAATAAACATACTAAAATTAGTCAAGTAGTGTTAAAAAAACATTAGAAATACTGAATTTGATACTTACTTAAAAATAACACTTTTGGAACAGTTTCACCATTCATTTAGATATTAACGGAATTATATATAATGGAAATTTTGTTAAAATACGCTATTATTCCTTGTGTAAAAGTAATTCATATAAAAGGAAAAAATTGAAAGGTAGGATCAAAATGATTAGTGGCTTAAAAAAAGCGGCCGTATCTTCATTAACAGACAAATGGGGATTGGCGGTATTGTCATCGTTTCTTTATCATATTATTTCTAGGGTTTGTATGCTAATTATAGGATTTCCACTGTTGTTTCTTGGTATCCTATTAAGTGAAATAATGAATTCTAGTTTTTCCATTTCAGGAGACGAAAAGTTAAATGCAGCAGGTGCTATTTCTTATTTACTTGTTTTCGTTGTTCTATTTATTTGTTTAATAGGTGTACAAGGCATTATGAATTATGGGTATCTTAAAGTTACATTGCGTTTAGCAAAAAAAGAATCTACTACAATTGGTGAGTTATTTGAAGGATTTCGAAAAAGTAATGTGTTTAGATCTATAAAGGTGACTACTTTAATGACTGTATACACACTTTTATGGAGTGTATTATTAATTGTACCAGGTATTATAAAATTTATCTCTTATTCTATGGCTTACTATATTTTGTTAGATCATCCAGAATATACGGCGAGTGAAGCAATTAAAAAGAGTCAAGAACTGATGAAAGGACATAAATTAGATTTATTCCTACTATCGTTAAGTTTTATCGGATGGTTTATTTTAGGGGTTATCATCGGATTTTTCACATTTGGTATCCCGTTTCTTTGGATCTATCCATACTACATTACAACAGTATCGCATTTCTACTTGAAAATAGTGAATAGAGATACTGTTATGGAGGAAAAAAAGTTAACTGTTTGATTTTAATTTTGATTCGAAATATTGTATGTATCTTGATTTTATGACAAACACAAAGACTCCATTTTGAAAAAGGAGTGATTAAAATGGAGTTCTTTCTTGAAAAGTGGTGTAAAGATTTTATAAAAAAGTTTGATTGTTTTGTTATCTGTTATTTCACTGACGCCCCCATAACTTTAAGTGCGCTTCTTCATAATCATAATAGTTGTAATAAAAAACATTTTTTCGTTTTAGGTGTTATAAAACCGTTAAATTGATGGGCATATGGCGGCGCTTCTAACTGGATAGTATAATTATTTATATGGACAACTAAGATAATCAAACGGATTTTAGTTGAAGAACAAGCCATAATAAAAAGGCTGTTTAATATATTAATTATGTATAATATATTAAACAATTTATGTTCGCTTGTTTTTCTAAATTTAACGAATTTCCCGAAAGAATTCTCCTTCCTGGGGCGTGTGAAGGGCATAGCCCAACGATAGGTGGGAGATGAATTTCGGTTTTGCGCAGCCAAAAGGCTTTGCCTTTTATTTTCACCTCCAATATAATCAATCTTATAAAGGGTAAAGGTTGGTATATCAATGAAGTTAGATAGCAATAATCATTCAGTGTTCTTATTGTATTATCACCTTGTATTGGTCGTGAAATACAGAAGAAATGTATTTGATGATGATATATCGGACTATGCAAAAGATATGTTTGTCCAACTATCTGAAAATCACAATATTACATTAATCGAATAGAATCATGATGTAGACCATGTGCATATCTTATTCAAGGCACATCCGAATACAGAACTGACAAAGTTCATTAATGCTTATAAAAATTCAAGTTCTCGACTCATCAAGAGAGACTTTCCCCATGTGAGAAAGAAACTTTGGAAAGAAATGTTTTGGTCAAGAAGCTTTTGCTTGATTACTATGGGTGGTTCACCGATAGATGTAGTAAAGAAATATATTGAAAATCAAGGGGAAAGTGAGGTGTAGGAAATGTTAAAATCATACAAATATCGTATCTATCCAAATAAAGAACAACAAATGTTTTTCTCAAAAACATTTGGATGTGTTCGATTTGTATACAACAAGATGCTTGCAGATAGAATCAAATCTTATCAAGAATCACAGGATAAACTTGATAAATCTGTTACATATCCTACGCCTGCACAATATAAGGCTGAATTTCCATTCCTAAAGGAAGTTGATAGTCTTGCGTTGGCGAATGCTCAAATGAATTTGAATAAAGCATACGCTAACTTTTTCAGGGATAAATCGGTTGGATTCCCGAAATTCAAAAGTAAGAAAGATAACCATCGTAGTTATACAACAAATAACCAAAAAGGCACGGTTTACATTGAGAGTGGTTATATCAAGCTGCCCAAACTAAAGACCTTGGTAAGGATTAAACAGCACAGACAATTCTTTGGATTAATTAAGTCTACTACAGTGTCTCAAACACCTACTGGTAAATACTTTGTATCGATTTTAGTAGAAGAAAATGTGCAATTGTTTCCTAAAGTTGATGCAAAAGTTGGTATTGATGTTGGGCTAAAAGACTTTGCAATATTGTCTAATGGCAAGAAATATGAGAACCCTAAATGGTTGAGAAAGCCGAAAGAAGATTAGCCCTTCTGCAGCGCTCTTTGTCGCGCAAAAAGAAAGGTTCAAACAATAGAAATAAGGCCAGGTTACAAGTTGCAAGACTTCATGAGAAGATTGCGAATCAACGCAATGATTTTCTTCACAAGATAAGCAATGAAATCACAAACGAAAACCAAGTAATTGTGATTGAGGACTTGAAAGTGAAGAACATGCAAAAGAATCACAAATTAGCAAAAGCAATCAGTGAAGTATCTTGGGCTAAATTCAGAGAGCACCTTGACTATAAAGCAATATGGAAGGGTCGCGATTTGATAGTCGCACCTAAGAATTATGCGAGTAGTCAATTGTGTTCTTGCTGTGGTTATAAAAATAAGGAAGTCAAGAATCTAAGCCTTAGAGAGTGGACTTGCCCTGAATGCAATAGCCATCATGATAGAGATGTAAACGCAAGTATAAACTTACTAAAATTAGCCACGTAATTTGTATTTTCTATAGGGGTAGGTACTACCCTTATAGCTTGGTAAATATAGATAGCTAATAAAAGTATCTACTTCCCAAGAAGCTCCCACTTCAAACAGCCCGTAAGGACGTTAAGTGGTGAGTAGTTCACTAGCTAAGAAGAATATAAGAATTAGAGGAGGGAGAAAATTGAGGTTTTTTACGATATTTGCATCAAGGAATGATACAAGTGATGTAGAAGGTTTCATTACTCAAGTTTTCCAAAATGGATTCAAGGTTGAACGAAATAAAAATGAATATACCATTCAATCGAAAAGACTATTTGGCAAAAATAAAATTATTATTCGGGTGGATTCTGAAGAATCAACTCCTGATTATTTTTCCAATAATATTCCTGGAATGATGCACATGTACGATCAAATTGAATTTCAAGAAGAACATCTTAAGAGGATGGTTTTGGCACAAATTTCTGTAATTAATACCATAATTGCTATAGAGACGAAGAAGGATTATAGTGATGAATACGTGGAGTTGTTTCTTAAATTACTTAATCAGGTAAACGGTATTGGTTTTATCCCTGATCGAACTCTCATCGGGAATGATGGAAAAGTAATTGTATTTCCGGATGGATCCTCTGGTCCTTCAGAATTTACTCCTCAAGCATGTACGAACAAAATAATGGGACAGAATAATACTTCTACCGATGGGGAGAAAAGAAAACAGAAAGCGATAAGCTACCTGCAAGATAAAGGGATTCCATATATCGAAGGATTGCCTCAATTGCCTCCTTTGACAAGTATTCAGTTAAGAAATCGAGAAGAGATTACGAAGAGAGCGGTAGCTTTGTTGATTGTCATACAATATGCTTGTGATGTTGCCCAAGAAGGAGATTTGAAAATTTCCAAAGAGTTTGTCATGGGGCTGCTGAACAAATTTGATGTGATTGAATCATTAACGAGGCAGGAAAGAAATTTCCTAAATTCAGAGAAACCTGATGTGAAAGAAGCGATACAGATTGCATGGCAGTATGAAGCCCAATGGGTTTTACTTTGGTCAATTGGTCTCGTGAATACACTGAAATTTCCGAAAGAAATCTGTGACTGTCATTATGCAATTAAACTTGTTTCTGATTGTAGTTCTTTTAATGAATTTTATCAACAAACAAGATTGCGAAGTGCAGAAGAGATTTTGGATGAGGCCGACCTCATTTATCGGCTTCATTGGGCTTGTGTACATGATAGAATTAATGAGAGAGAAGCAACTGCAGGTATGCAGGAAAGTATTGTTATTGAAAGACGAAGGGGCTTGTTTTGGTTAATCAATTATAAAAATGAAGATTGGGATTGCATCTCCATGGATACATAATCTATATTCTTTGTTCTGTAGAGCTTTTGTATTTTAGATAATAAAATTATTGCTTCATCAGTTCAATCTCTTACAGAAAAACGGACGGAAATTCCATAGGTATGAGAAAAAACAGTCTTTAATATCCTAGGTCTCATATACAACTTTTCTATGTTAAATAACTTGATTCGTACATTTTGAACGGATTTGTTATCGTTACTGCAGAAAAAGTATGAATTAAATATTACTTGATTTACATGTTTCAAGCGTATCTATATTGAGTTTGTAAATCTACACAATAAGTTTTCATTATATATAATAAGTGTAGTAGAAGTTCAGTTAGATAAAAATTCGGTAGTCGAATTTTTTTGCATAAAGCTGTATAATGCTTGTAACGAAAAGGAAATACAGGAAAGGATATGTAATGAGTTACTATGGATAAAGATAAACAACAATTAAGCGTTGAAGTTGCAAGATTATATTATCAGTCAGATTATAGTCAGCAGGAAATTGCTAATAAATTAAATATTTCAAGGCCGACTATCTCTAGATTATTAAAGTACGCGAAAGAAAAAGGATTTGTTCAAATTAGCATAGCCGATCCATTTGCTGATTTAGATAACGTTGGAAATTTACTGAAAGAAAAGTACAACTTGTTAGAGGCACATGTCGTATTTTCTCCAGTGCCAGAATATGCAACAATTACAGAGTATATTAGTAAATATGCAGCTGAGTATATGGAAAAGACGGTTAAAACTGGTGATATCGTTGGTGTAAGCTGGGGAATGACGATGTATGAAATCGCTAGAAAAATTGTACCACAACATGTAAAAGGTGTAGAAGTTGTTCAGTTAAAAGGTGGTATTAGTCATTCGAGTGTAAATACATATGCGAATGAAACGATTGCTTTATTTGCAGATGCTTTTCAAACGACACCAAGAAATCTACCCCTTCCAGTTATATTTGATAATGCAGTGACAAAAGAATTAGTAGAGCAGGATCGACATATTCATCACATTATCGAAATGGGGAAACAAGCGAATGTTGCAATTTTCACTGTAGGAACAGTGAGAGACGAAGCACTATTATTCCGATTAGGTTATTTCGATAAGGATGAAACGAATTTGCTCAAAAAACAATCGGTCGGTGACATTTGTTCACGTTTCTTTGATGGAGACGGAAAGATTAGTAGCGAAGAGATTAATCAGCGTACAATTGGAATTGAGTTAGAAGAACTGAAATTAAAGAAACGTTCTATTTTAGTTGCTGGTGGTAATAGAAAAATAAAAGCAATTGATGGTGCGTTACGTGGCGGGTATGCAAATGTATTAATTATCGATCAGCATACAGCAAAAGAATTGTTACATTATCAAAAAGGTTAGAAATAAAAGGCTTTCTCAAGATGTTAATTTTGAGAAAGCCTTTTATTTTGTTATGTATGAATTATGGGAGTGTTTTTTGAATACAAATTGCCTTTTTAAAAATAATTATGGATACTGAGATACATACTACCATTGTTAATATAAAAGTTTTGATTTTAAATATGAATTGTTTCTTAGTTAGAATGCGCTTTATTTACTACAAGAAAATTCCTTTTTGAAAAGAATGAACAAAATTTCAAAAGTGTATTTACATTTGTTCAACTAAGAGTTAGAATGAAGTTGTTAAAAGATATGAGGAGTGAAGATAATGAACATTGCAAAGTTAATTGACCATACAATTTTAAAAGCTAATACTACAAAAGAAGATGTTATGAAAGTAATCGAAGAAGCAAAGGAATATAAATTCGCTTCAGTTTGTATTAATCCTACATGGGTAAAGCTAGCTGCTGATGAGTTAGCTGGACATGATGTAGATGTTTGTACTGTAATCGGTTTTCCATTAGGAGCAAGCACTACTGAAACAAAAGCATTTGAAACAAAAGATGCTATCGCAAAAGGTGCAACTGAAGTTGATATGGTAATCAATGTAGGCGCTTTAAAAGATGGCGACAACGAGTTCGTTGAAAAAGATATTTATGAAGTAGTACAAGCAGCAAAAGGAAAAGCGCTTGTAAAAGTAATCATTGAAACTTGCCTATTAACAGATGAAGAGAAAGTACGCGCTTGTGAATTATCAGTAAAAGCTGGTGCTGACTTCGTAAAAACTTCAACTGGATTCTCAACTGGCGGAGCAACTGCTGAAGACATCGCATTAATGCGCAAAACAGTTGGACCAAACGTTGGTGTAAAAGCATCTGGTGGCGTTCGTACACGTGAAGATGCAGACAAAATGGTAGCTGCTGGAGCTTCTCGCGTTGGAGCAAGTGCTAGTGTTGCAATCGTATTAAATGATGCAAAAGGTGCTACAGATAACTACTAATCATTAATGAAGTTAAGAGCAATAGATACACAACGTAAAGTGTATCTATTGCTTTAACAATTGAAAAGAATGTAAGCGGATACGAATGGGAGGAGACGGCTTATGAAATATTTAATCGGTATTTTTGGCCTCGTATTGATTTTAGGTATCGCTTGGCTTGCTAGTAATGATAGAAAGAAAGTCAAATATCGCCCAATCATAACGATGGTTATATTACAATTCATTTTGGGGTTTTTATTATTAAATACAAGTGTAGGGAATATATTAATTAGCGGAATAGCAGATGGTTTTGGAGAGCTATTAAAATATGCAGCTGACGGTGTGAATTTCGTATTTGGTGGATTAGTAAATCAAAAAGAGTTTTCGTTCTTTTTAAGTGTATTAATGCCAATCGTATTTATCTCAGCTTTAATAGGTATTTTGCAACACATTAAAGTATTACCTATTATTGTGAAATCTATCGGTCTAGCATTAAGTAAAGTAAATGGAATGGGGAAACTAGAATCATATAACGCTGTTGCTTCTGCGATTTTAGGACAATCTGAAGTGTTTATTTCAGTTAAGAAACAACTAGGATTATTGCCAGAGAAAAGAATGTATACATTATGTGCATCTGCAATGTCTACCGTTTCAATGTCTATCGTTGGGTCGTATATGGTGTTATTAAAACCACAATATGTTGTAACCGCTTTAGTGCTTAACTTATTCGGTGGTTTTATTATCGCTTCTATCATTAACCCTTATGAAGTTACTGAAGAAGAAGATATGTTAGAAGTACAAGAAGAAGAGAAAAAGACTTTCTTTGAAGTATTAGGGGAATACATTATAGATGGATTTAAAGTTGCAATTACAGTAGCAGCTATGTTAGTCGGTTTCGTTGCTTTAATCGCATTCATTAATGCAGTATTTAAAGGTGTAATCGGTATTTCATTCCAAGAAATTCTTGGTTATGTATTTGCACCATTTGCATTTATTATGGGTGTACCTTGGCATGAAGCAGTTAATGCCGGAAATATTATGGCAACAAAATTAGTATCAAATGAATTTGTCGCTATGACAGATTTAGCACAAGGAAACTTTAATTTCTCAGATAGAACGACAGCGATTATATCTGTATTCTTAGTTTCATTTGCAAACTTCTCTTCAATTGGAATTATTGCAGGGGCAGTTAAGAGCTTAAATGAAAAGCAAGGGAATGTAGTCGCAAGATTTGGTTTGAAATTACTTTTCGGTGCAACATTAGTAAGTTTCTTATCAGCAACGATCGTTGGCTTATTATTTTAATAGATTCATATCATATAAAAAGGAATGGTGATTGTAATGAGAATGGTAGATATTATTGCAAAAAAACGTGACGGCAAAGAATTAACGACTGAAGAAATCAAATTCTTTATTAATGGATATACAGACGGAAGTATTCCTGATTATCAAGTGAGTGCACTTGCAATGGCAATCTTCTTTAAAGATATGACAGATCGCGAACGTGCAGATTTAACGATGGCGATGGTTGAGTCTGGAGAAACGATTGACTTATCAGCAATTGAAGGAATTAAAGTAGACAAACATTCAACTGGCGGTGTTGGTGATACAACAACATTAGTATTAGGACCATTAGTAGCTGCTTTAGATGTACCAGTAGCAAAAATGTCTGGTCGTGGATTAGGACATACAGGCGGAACAATTGATAAATTAGAAGCGGTAGAAGGATTCCACGTTGAAATTACGAAAGAGCAGTTCATTGATATTGTAAACCGTGACAAAGTAGCTGTTATTGGACAAACAGGAAACTTAACACCTGCAGATAAAAAGATTTATGCATTACGCGATGTAACAGGAACAGTAAACTCAATTCCTTTAATCGCAAGTTCAATTATGAGTAAAAAAATTGCAGCTGGTGCTGACGCAATCGTACTTGATGTAAAAACAGGTGCTGGCGCATTTATGAAAACAGAAGAAGATGCAAAAGAATTGGCACATGCAATGGTACGTATCGGAAATAATGTAGGACGTCAAACTATGGCTGTTATTTCAGACATGTCACAACCTCTTGGATTTGCGATTGGTAACGCTCTAGAAGTGAAAGAAGCGATTGATACGTTAAAAGGCGAAGGTCCAGAAGATTTAACCGAATTAGTACTCGTATTAGGTAGCCAAATGGTCGTACTTGCGAAAAAAGCAAATACGTTAGAAGAAGCTCGTGAAATGCTAATTGAAGTTATGAAAAACGGAAAAGCAACCGAGAAATTTAAAGAGTTCTTAAGCAACCAAGGTGGAGACAGTTCAATTGTAGACAATCCAGAAAAAATGCCACAAGCGAAGTATGTAATTGATGTACCTGCTAAAACTTCAGGTGTTATTTCAAACATTGTTGCAGATGAAATCGGTATCGCAGCTATGTTACTTGGTGCTGGCCGTGCAACAAAAGAAGATGAAATCGATTTAGCGGTAGGATTAATGTTACGTAAAAAAGTTGGCGATGCAGTAAAAGAAGGCGAGCCATTCGTAACAATCTATGCAAATCGTGAAAATGTAGAAGATGTAAAAGCTAAAATTTATGAAAACATTTCTATTGCTGAAACAGCAGTGGCTCCTAAATTAGTTCATACAGTTATTACTGACTAATCATAATTACACTTACTTTAAGGAGGAAATAATATGGATAAGAAAAAATATATCGAAGAAGCAAATAAGATGTTAGCAAAAGCATATATTCCGTATTCGAAATTTCCTGTTGGTGCAGCATTAGTTACGAAAGAAGGCAAAATCTATACTGGTTGTAATATAGAAAATGCTTCTTACGGTTTATGTAACTGTGCAGAAAGAACAGCGATCTTTAAAGCAGTATCAGAAGGGGAGCGCGATTTTAGTTACTTAGTTATTACAGGCGAAACGGACGGACCAATTTCACCATGTGGTGCTTGTAGACAAGTAATTGCTGAATTCTGTGAACCGAAAATGCCAGTTTTACTAACGAATGTAAAAGGTGATGAAAAAGAAGTGACTGTAGAGCAGTTACTGCCTGGTGCCTTTTCAATTGAAGACTTAAAATAAATTAAAAGGTCATTCCACAATTAATAGTTGTGGAATGGCCTTTTTTATTTTCAATAATAGAATGTAATATTTTGTTCATATTCCGTTCATAAACTTTCCGTAAAATGATTTCAGCGAATATAGAAAGTTTACAACAGGGGGAATAAAATGAAGAAATTATATAATGCAGCATTCATTTACTTAATTATCGGTTTATTATCAGGAGTATTTGCAAGAGAGTATTCGAAAGCACAAGGAATTAAAGGATCCACAATGTTGCAATTAGTGCATACACACGTATTAGTGCTCGGCTTCGTCTTCTTTTTAATTGCTTTAGCTTTATGTAAAGTATTTCATGTCCATGAAACAAAGAGTTTTCATGCATGGTTTGTTGTTTATAATGTAGGAGTAATTTTTACTGTCGCTACAATGCTATGGAGAGGACTTTTACAAGTAAATGGAACTGACTTTAATGGTTTAAGCCATATGGCTGGATTAGGTCATGTTATTATAAGTATCGGGCTCGTTTGGTTTATGATTTTGCTCAAAAAGTCTTTTAAATAGATAGGAGTGGAGAGTATGATCGCACTTTTATCAAGTGTCGTAGCAGTCTGTATGGCTGTTGGAGTGATGTTTCTGCGCTTTAAAGCAGCGAAGAAGCCGGTAACGAAAAAGAAAATTATATTGCCGCCAATTTTTATGAGTACTGGCGCCATGATGTACTTTTTACCGGAATTTCGATTAACATCGTTAGAAATAGTAGAGGCAATTATCGCAGGGCTTATTTTCTCTATATTTCTTATTAAAACAACAAAATTTGAAATAAGAGATGAACAAATATATATGAAACCGTCAAAAGCATTTATATTAATTTTAGTCGGATTATTAGCTGTACGAGTAGCGTTGAAATCATATTTAAGTCAATCGATTGATTTAGCAGAGTTAAGCGGAATGTTTTTCTTACTCGCATTTGCCATGATTGTGTCGTGGAGAATTGCGATGTATCGTTCGTTTACTAAATTAGAAAAAACAATAAAAAGAGCTGGAATTTCTAAATAGGAATCCTGGCTCTTTTTATGTTTTATTGAAATTCTTTAGTGCGGAACTCATTTGCTTAATTTTAAACGTATTTGAGCATCTTGTAATGCGGCTGGTGTAACGTTAAGACCATGTTGATCAACAATTTTTGTGTTTAATAAAATGGAATCTAAGCTTCCACGAAATGTTTGTGTATAGTTTTGACGCAACATTTGTTGTTCTTGTTTTTCATCAACTGTTAATCCAGATGCTTTTTCTTTTTTTGATAATTCGTTAATACGGAATAAAATGTTTTTCATTTGTTTCACCTCTAGTTAGATTTAATTATATTAGTTACTTACTAATATATAGTTATTGTAACGTATCTTTTAATAAGTGTCAATGCCTGTAAATATTCCTTGTTTTGTATGTGTATGGAATGATAGAGAATGTAAATAAATACTAATACTTGAAATAGAAAAGATGTTAATATACAATACCTTAGTAGGGTATATAAAAATTGTTTTAAATTATGAGAGTAATAAGCAAAAAGGAGTATGTAATAATGAATGCAGTAATTTCAAAGAAAGAAACAATCATCTCATATACGATTGCTATTTTATTTATTTTAGCTATGGTAACAGTAGGTGTGTTATTAAATGATCCAGAAGTCATTTTGCCGGAAATAGCGGCAATGGCAATCGCTTTATGGGCATACCGTGAGCCGGGATGGCTAAGACACCAGAAAAAATCTTTATTGCGCCGTCAATAACAGCTGTGATTGGTTTTATGGTGAATCAAATGGATATAGCCTATTTAGGGAAAGTAAGCTTAACACTTGTATTCATGATGTTGTTTTTACGTGTTATTCAGTCCAATTTAGCACCATCTATTGCGACAGGTTTATTACCATTAGTAACAAATGCGACGGAATGGTCATTTATTATCTCAGTCTTCGTTTTGACATTTATTTTAATGATTGGTGTTCTTATATTTAAATTGAACAACGGTATTGAGCGAAAAGTGAATATACAGTATAAATATATGACTGTATTTCTAATACTAAATTTCGTTTGGATCAGTTTATGTTGGATAACTGGTTATGAACAATTAGCGGTTATTCCGCCAATTCTAGTCGTTGTGTATGAATCACTTCAAAAACCGATGTACAATGAAAAAATGGCATTTAAACAAATAGTAGTATTAACTACATCAGCAACTGTTGGAACTTTATTGTATTTTGCAATTGATTCATGGATTGTAGTCACCTTATTCAATATGATATTAATGCTTATTTTATTAAAAATAGTTGGAGTACGTATTCCAGCAGCTTATGCATTTCCCTTACTTCCGCTCGTATTTCCTGATGAAATGATAAAAATGTTACCAGTAGGTTCATTCATTGCAGGGATATTTTTATTTGGTGCAGTACTATTGTATAAGAAGTGGGAGATGAAGCAAAAGGGCATGCAGAAGAGTGAAATATAATTTGTAAAAAAGGTAAGTTCAAATCACTTGAACTTACCTTTTTTATTTATACCCAATATAAGGATATATCATAAATTCCAACTAAAATGAGTAGTACCCCTGCTATAAGTTGAATGTTTTTTCCTATTTTTCGGCTCTTTTTAAGTAGTGCTCCATTTAATCCAAGGTAGGAGATGATGAACAGTAATATAACGATAGGGAGAGCAGTTCCTATCGAAAAGAATGTCGGAAACAAGTAACCATAATTATATGAGAAAGATAAAGGGATTAACGTTCCGAAAAATAGAACGAACATAGTCGGACAGAAAGCTAAGGAAAAGAAGAATCCAAGTAAAAATGAGCCAACCTCATTTTGTTTTCGTATAAATTTGATTGAGAAGAAACTTCTCCCTTTTATAATACCTGCCAACATTAGCCCCATTAAAATTAATAAAGGTCCAATTATTTTTCGTAACCATGGGAAATACAAAGTTAATATTTGCTGAATCTCTTTTCCTAAAAACCATACTAATAGTCCAAGTGTCGTAAAAGCTATTATTTTTCCTAAAATGAATAACAATATATGTTTCCATGCATGTCCCTTTTGTAAAGATTGATTCCCATAAAGTGTAATAGCGCTAATGTTTCTTGTTAATTGGCAAGGAGCAAGGGTACCTACAATGCCTAATAAAAATGCAAATAAAAGAGGAATTGATTTCGTAGCATTCGCGACATCCATTAAAGGAGACATGAGTTGATAACTCCACTCGCTAATTGTTGAAAACACGTTATATTCACCTTTCTAATTAAATTGAAATGCTCCTTCTTTCGTAATCTGCTTCCAAGTTTTCCCCTCATCTGTAGAAAGGAACACATTTGCTTTCATTGTAGCAAATACTATTTCAGATGAATTTTGAGGATTTTGTGATATGTACATAATTGCATCTTTAGAATCTAAAGATGGAGTTTGTATGTTTGTTTCTTCATTTGTAGCAATTGATTTCTTCGTTATCATTTGCTTATTAATAGGGGCGTAAAAAACATCTTCATTACTTAATGTAACTGCTGTCGATTCAAGTGATGTAGAGAATAGTTCAAATGTATTTCCGTAATCTGTAGATAAGTAAACACCATCTTTAGCACTTACCGCGACTACACTAGATTGATCAGGGTGTACGGAAAAGGAATGAATTGTACTTGAAAGACCTTTTAACTTACTATTTTTCCAATCTTGTCCGTTGTTCGTACTGAAATAAAAACCTTGTTGTAATTTAGAATTTGGACGCTCATTGTATAAATAAATTGCTTCCGTATTATATCCGACAGCAAGGTTATGAAAATCAGATTCTCCATAAAACGCTAGCTTCTCGAGGGTATTACCGCCATCAGAACTTTTCATTAATCCTAAAGGATTTTTTAAATTTGCATCTGGTTCAGGGTGGCCGCTGGCAAAGAACCCATTCTTCGTTGCCTGAAATCCCATATAATCATGTAGCTCAGTTTTAGTTTCAAACCATTTTCCATTTTGATAAACTTTTATACCACTGTGAGTGGCGATAGAAACTCCGGGCATATTTCCTGCATAGCCAATTCCGTGAATGTGCTCGATTTTTCCAGATGTAGTTTCCTTATAGAAGTTTTGCGGACTCGTATTTACTGTTTCTGTATGTTTTCGTTGAGATTGCACCGTGTCTTTCTTCACTGGTGCTGTTTCGGCGTTGCTAGAACATCCTGTAATGATGAATAAAGAAGTAATTGCTATCCCTGTTGCTACATAATATTTCAAAGTTGTAGCTCCTTTCCTATATATGAGATTTTAAGTATATGGAATAAATGTCAAGAAATTGTGGAGTGGTATGCATAATTTAGATTGGAATGGGCACTAGTAATGAAAATTTTCCTTTTTCTATGAGTACTATCAATTGACGAAAAATTATAACAATAATAAAATGAATTGTATTGGGTAATTAGATTTACAAGTATACATAGAACGCTAGGGGGATTATTATGAAATCAACATTTTTTGCTCAAAATAGAGAACGATTAGTAAACACATTACCAGATGAATCTATTACTATTTTATTTGCTGGACAAGCACCTCATATGTCAGCGGATGCACATTATAAATTTGTGCCGAATCGAAATTTTTACTATGTAACAGGAATCGAGGAACCAAATGTTATTTTCATGTTGAAGAAGTTTGGAAATAGTGTTGAAGAAACACTGTTCATTGAAAAATCGGATCCAGTCATGGAAAAATGGGTCGGTAAAACAGTTTCTAACGAAGAAGCAGAGAAAATTTCAGGTATAAAGAAAGTTGTATATTTAGATAGCTTTGAAAAGACAATGTCAAATATATTTTTTACAGAAAATGTGAAGCATCTATATTTAGATTTAGAGCGTCGTGAGTGGAATGGTACGGAGACAAAAACGCTTGCTTTTGCTAAACATGTAAGAGAACAGTATCCACACGTTTTAGTTGGTAATGTATATCCGAATATTTGTGAATTACGAGTGTTTAAAACAGAAGAAGAAATTGAAATCATTAAAGAAGCGATTGCTGTAACGAAAGAGGGCATTTACAACGTACTTAAGCATGCAAAAGCTGACATGATGGAGTATGAATTAGAAGCTCAGTTTGATTTCACATTGAAGTCATCTGGCATTAAGCATCATGCATTCAATACAATTTTGGCAAGTGGGAAAAATGCTACAGTTCTTCATTATGAAGACAATGATG
This sequence comes from Bacillus sp. BB081, assembly GCF_008368895.1. Taxonomy (NCBI): domain Bacteria; kingdom Bacillati; phylum Bacillota; class Bacilli; order Caryophanales; family Bacillaceae; genus Bacillus; species Bacillus sp. BB081. The sequence goes on along the minus strand of NZ_QOZX01000023.1, from coordinate 6,463 downwards.
CACAAATTCAAAATGGCGATTTAGTACTGCTAGATTTAGGCGCTCAAAAAGACTACTATAACGCTGATATTAGTTATACATTCCCGGCAAATGGAACATTCTCTAGTCGCCAAAAACAAATGTATAATATTGTATTAAAAGCATTGAAAGAAACAACGGAACTGATTAAGCCAGGAGTAAAGTTTGCTGCATTAAATGAGCATACAAAAAAGGTGCTAGCAGAAGAGTGTAAAGCTATTGGTTTAATTCAAGAAGATGAGGAACTATCTAAATATTATTATCATGGTGTGAGCCATTTCCTCGGTTTAGATACGCATGATGTAGGAACATATAAAGATAGAGTGTTAGAAGAAGGCATGGTTATAACAATTGAACCTGGTCTTTATATTGAAGAAGAAGCAATTGGAATTCGTATTGAAGATGACATTCTTGTAACGAAAGACGGACATGAAAACTTGTCAAAAGATATCATTAGAGAAGTTGAGGAAATCGAAGAGTTTATGAGCGAAAATAATGAACATATAAAGGGAAAACAGGTCGTAGTTAAATAATAAGAAAAAAGGTAAGCATTAATTTATTTGAACTTTACCTCGAATCGTGGATACTTAAAAAAGTCCATGATTCGGGATAGAGTTCTATGCTACCTTGGAAATACTAATCTTTAATCACTAATCCCAATAAAGTTGCGAACTGAACAGCTTGATATGTTGATACTTTACATCCTCTTAAATCGTTCACTGAAACTGTAAGTGTATCAAAATTAGAAGAACTAATATCTATCCCCTTCAGTGATGTTTGATCAAAATTAGCTTCGTCAAGGCTACATAATTGGAATTTAACTTTTTTTAGTTTACAATCAAAAAAATCTGCATTATTTAATGAAGTTTCATTAAATATAATTTTTTCTAGTTTAGAATTTCCAAATGCCGCTAAATTCAAAATTGAATTCTCAAATTTAACATTTCCTAAGCTAGATTCTGTAAGGTTAACTCCAATTAATTTACTATTTTTAAATTCAACTCTGTGAACAGAAGAATTGCTTAAATTAACATTTGATAAATCGCAGTTTTCAAAACAAACATCTGTGATATCAATATTGCTAAAGTCTGTATTAGTGAACTTACAATTTTTTATCACTGCATTATATAAGCGCACTTTATCTACAGATTCATTTTCGAAAGTGGAGTCTATAATTTCACACATTTCCAATGTTTGATCTTCTTCATAAAAAATATCTTGAAAATTCTTTGAAGATAACTCTGGTGAAATTTTTGGTCTATCAATTTTCATAGTATATCAATCCTCTTCTTTTTGATATATGAGTGTAATTCAGGTTTAGTGTCTTTTTTAGAAAGAACATTAGTTCTTATTATACACAAACCTACCTTTTTTTGTGAAGAGCATTTTTAGTTACTTTTTTTATTTAAAAGCAGCAGTGTTTTTTTAGGATTACTATTAGTTCACTTCGTACTTTCTACATAATATAACCAATTTTCTTTTACAAGCGTAAGAGCAATATTTAATTACATCTCCTTATTTTCTTGAAAATCATTTTTTATAATGATTTTGAAAAAGAAAAAGGAGGGGTTTCCATGAAGAGATTTGTTTTAACAGCAGTTACAGTCTCTGTCATATCTTTAATTGCTGCATGTTCTGCGACCACAAATACAACAAACGATCATAAAAATATGAATGATAAAAAAACAACACAGACTGAAACGGCTATAAAACCATTGAAAGTTGAAAAAGGACCAGAAGTTACTTTAATAGCGAAAGAAGAAAAGCAAAAATTAAGTAACGGTGTTATTGTTCCAGTCTGGACATTTAATGGCTCATCTCCTGGTCCAGAAATTCGGGTGAAAAAAGGCGAAAAGGTGAAAGTGACATTAAAAAATGAACTATCGGCACCAGTATCTATTCATTGGCATGGGTATCCTGTCCCAAATAATATGGATGGAATTCCAGGTGTGACGCAAGATGCGGTTGAATCTGGAAAAAGTTTCACCTATGAGTTTGAAGCGAACGTACCAGGAACGTATTGGTATCATTCACATCAAGATTCTGTAAATCAATTAGATAGAGGTTTGTATGGAGCGCTAATTGTAGAAGATACAAAGGAAAAATATGATAAAGATTATACATTAATGTTAGATGAATGGGTAACAGATAAAGAAGAGATTAATAAACAGTTAAAAGAAATGACAAAAGGAAAAACAGAAAAAGCAGATGGTAATAAATCTAGTAAGGATAATGAAAATACGAAAAAGAATGATGATAGGAACGACATGGATCATTCCGGTATGGACATGGGCAGTGATAAAAAAGACTCTAGTAATATGGCAGGAATGGACCATGGAAATATGAAGATGGAAGGTCATGATATGAGTATGTATGATTTATTCACAATCAATGGTAAAAGCGGGGACTTAGTAGAACCATTAAAAGTGAATAAGGGAGATAAAGTTCGTCTTAGACTCGTTAATGCTGGTTATCTATCACATGATATACACGTTCACGGTCATGATATAAAAGTAATTGCGACAGATGGTCAACCAATAAACGATCCAAAAGTTATAAAGGATAAAGTAATTTCAATCGCACCTGGTGAACGTTATGATATTGAATTTACTGCTAATAATCCTGGGAAATGGTATGTTGAAGACCATTCAGCAAATAAAGGTGCAAAAGGAATGAAAGCTGTTATTGAATATGATGGCAGCAAAGAGATGAAAGATAAAGCAGATGAAAAAGAAAAATTACCGAAATTAGATATGACAAAATATGGTGCTAAAAAATTAGGTAGTTTCACGTTAGACCAGCAGTACACTGCCACATATAATATGGACTTGAATACGCAAATGAATGGAAATGAAATGGTATATACAATTAACGGAAAGGTATTTCCGGACATTGACCCGATTCCAGTAAAAAAGGGTGATTTAGTAAAAGTAAAATTGGTAAATCGTTCTAAAATGGACGATCATCCGATGCATTTACATGGTCACTTCTTCCAGGTGTTGAGTAAAGATGGAAAACCGATAGAAGGTTCTCCAATTGTGAAAGATACTTTGAACCTAAAACCAGGTGAAGAATATGAAGTAGCCTTTGTAGCATCCAATCCGGGTGATTGGATGTTCCACTGTCATGATTTACACCATGCTTCAGCGGGGATGGTAACAGAAGTGAAATATACAGATTATAAATCTGATTATGTTCCAAACCGAAACATTCCTAATAAGCCAGAATAAAATGAATAAGCAGTTATCCTATGGATAGCTGCTTATTCATTTTCGGTGTAAGAGTCAATGTATATGTTGATCATGCCCGGGTGAAGGTGGGGGAGTATGATCTGGGAATGTCACGAATACGGCAACGATAATTGCCGCACTAATTGATAGTAATAACAAAAAACGCCGTTGAATAAAAGTAGAAAATGTGTCTGATAAAAGTTGAATCATACATGACATAGTTATTGTTATCGAAAGTAAAAGACTAATAAACAGTATACTATGAGCTTGTTGAGCGTTTAACATTTCTGTAATCATTGCTCCCATCATACTTGCCATTAGTCCAGAAAACATTCCTTCCAAAGCGGTAAATAGGTGAAACCGTAGACCGACTAAAAAACCGATACAACTACTAATCAAAATCGCAAGCAAAGTAGAATATAGTAATTCACCTTTAAAAAGAATACCTAAATAAAAACCGATACTTAAACCCGTACTCATACTAAAAGACATAATAAATACCATATACTCCATTAGGGTACCGTTACGTTTAGAAATGTAAGATGTAATAAGAATCGAGATACAACAAAGTGTTAAGGTGGTTGCTGTGTAAGCGAACATTATGATACCTCCCTGTCCTATCGTTCATTTCATCATATGTTCGTATGGAGAATACTTATGCTTATTTATATCTGCATATTATCTGCACAATTTCATAAATGTAAGTAAGTAGGTGCTTGATTTTTTGAGCATCTTTTTTATTTGTGAGCATGAGAAAGAAATTGTTATATAACGAGTTTCTATTGTGAAGCTATAAAGAATAAGCGTATAATATTATAGTTATCCCATTACTGGGTAACCCGCGAATGATAAATAAGATTGTTCTTTTATCATCGCCTCTAAACAGATAGACAATGAAAGTAACACTGGAATACAGATAGGGAGTTATAAAATGAAATTAATTATTGCCGAGAAACCAGATCAAGGTTTGGCTCTTGTTTCACAATTTAAATATCGCCGGAAAGATGGGTATTTAGAAGTAGAAGCGAATGAGTTATTTCCAAATGGAGCGTACTGTACATGGGCAATTGGTCATTTGACGCAGTTATGTAATCCAGAGCATTATCACGCGGAGTGGAAAAAATGGTCACTTAATACGTTACCTATGATTCCAGAGCGTTTTCAATTTGAAGTAACAAAGTCAAAGTATAAGCAATTTAACGTTGTGAAACAGCTGTTACATAATCCACAGGTAACAGAAATTATTCACGCGGGCGATGCCGGGCGTGAAGGGGAATTGATTGTACGAAACATTATTAATCTTTGTAACGTACAAAAGCCGATGAAACGTCTTTGGATTTCATCTTTAACGAAGCAAGCTATATATCAAGGATTTAAAAACTTGCTTGATGAATCAGATACTATCAATACGTACTATGAGGCGTATACAAGGTCATGTGCGGACTGGGTCGTTGGTATGAATGCATCGCGTGTCTTTAGTATTTTGCTAAAGAAAAAAGGAATGAACGATGTATTTTCAGCTGGACGTGTACAAACACCGACACTCGCATTAATTGTAAAGCGTGAAAAAGAAATAGAAAACTTTAAGTCGGAGCCGTTTTGGGAAGTGTTCGCAACCTTTAATATAGAAGGAAAGAAGTATGAGGGGAAATGGGAGAAGGATAGTGAATCCCGCTTAAAAGACCCTGATATGGCAAATAAAATTGCAGCATTTTGCCAAGGTAAACCGGCTGTAGTAAAAGAAATGAAAACGGAGCGTAAAGAGTTTCAGCCACCGTTTTTATTTAATTTATCAGCACTGCAAGCGACAGCTAATAAAGCTTTTAAATTTTCACCGAAAAAGACGCTTGATATAACACAAGCACTATATCAAAAAGGGATAGTTTCTTATCCGCGTTCGGATTCTAACTATGTTACACAAGGAGAGGCAGCGACGTTCCCTGATATTTTACAGAAGTTAAGTCAGTTTGATGAATATAAAGGGTTATTACCAGCTCCAGTTGAATCGATTATGAATAATAAGCGTTATGTGAATGAAAAAAAAGTTACAGATCACTACGCCATTATTCCGACAGAGCAAGTTACAAATCCAAGCAAACTATCAGGTGATGAAAAGAAAATTTACGATATGATCGTAAGAAGACTGATTGCGGCGCATTATGAAGTAGCAATCTTTGACTACACAACGATTACAACTCTTGTAGACGAACGTGCTGAATTTATTTCAAAAGGAAAACAGCAAATTCAAGAAGGTTGGCGTAAAGTTATTTTCCAAGATGATAAAGATGACGAAACAATTCTTCCAATTGTCGCAGAAGGTGAACAAGGGAAAGTTGTAAAGGTGAAAGTGAAAGAAGGAAAAACACAGCCGCCGAAACGTTATACAGAAGGACAACTTATTACGTTAATGAAAACGGCAGGTAAGTATTTAGAGAACGAAGAGCTTGAGAAAGTATTAAAGAAAACAGAAGGTTTAGGTACAGAGGCAACTCGCGCTGGAATTATTACGATGCTGAAAGACCGTAAATATATAGATGTGAAGAAAAACCAAGTGTATGCAACCGATAAAGGGAAAGTATTAATTACCGCAATCGGTGATAAAATATTGGCTTCACCAGAAATGACAGCGAAATGGGAGCAGCGCCTTGCGGAAATTGGGGAAGGTACAGCATCACCAGCTACATTTATGGAACAAACGAAAAAGCTATCAGCGAAAATTATTGAAGATGCAGTGGAAATGTCGGAGAAGTGGGATTTCACTGGATTACATGTTGAATCGATTGAGCGAAAAGGATCGAAATTTACAACTGGTAAAAAGGTTGGTAGTTGTAAAAAATGTGATGGCGACGTGATTGATAAGTCAACGTTTTACGGTTGTTCTAACTACAATACAACGCAATGTGACTTTACCATCTCGAAGAAAATATTAAGTAAAACAATTTCGCAAAAGAATATGACAAAGCTCTTAAAAGGTGAAAAGACCGATTTAATTAAAGGCTTTAAAAAAGGCGAGAAAACGTTTGATGCGATGTTAGAGTGGAAAGAAAATAAGATTAATTTTGTGTTTGAGAATTAAGTAGTTTTAATAAATAAAAGGTTAAGTTTGAAAAATATGGATAGAAAAGAGAAAGCATGACAGTTTTATGTCATGCTTTTTTTACTTTGTAATTACAGGATTTTGTATGCTAAATATAAAAATAGTATTTAAATAGGAC
>NZ_QOZX01000022.1:0-42141 GCF_008368895.1 Bacillus sp. BB081 | reverse complement strand
TTTCAGGGTTCACTTCAATAGCGCTATAAGGGGTTTTTATTATTAATGAGAAGCCGCTGTTTCTTGAAGACCTTTAGTCAATTGAACATCGACTTTTTCGGCATCATGAATATGGTTCATAATAGTAGTATTTAATTTTTGGAACATTTGTTGTGTATTAGCGAATTCACGTAATATATCATCATTACAAGATTTTTGGTTTTCGATAGCTTTAATAACATTTGTAGCACCATTTTGTAACGTTTGAATCATAATTAAAATATTTTCAATTCTAGCGTTTGTGTCGGCACTCATTTCTACACCTTCATCAACTAAATGTAAATTATCTTTCGTGTTATCATATGCTTTTTCAATTTCTTCTTGAATTTTTTTCGTTAAGTTTCCGATGTTTTTTGTACTTTCTGCCGTGCTTTCTGCTAGTTTTCTTACTTCATTGGCAACGACAGCGAATCCTTTACCGTGTTCTCCAGCACGCGCAGCTTCAATACTCGCATTTAAAGCAAGTAAATTTGTTTGTGCTGCAATGTTTTGGATGACTTCTACAATTTGCTCGATTTCTTTTGAGCGTTCGCTTAAATGATTCATACTGTTAGACGTACGCTGCGATTGTTCACCTAATTTGTTAATTACAATAAGTAAACGGTGAACAGATTCTTTTCCTTCATTAGAACAGTCAATAATTTCTTCAATTGATTGAATTAAGCTTTGTTCTTTTTGTAACATTTCGTTATTCAATTCATTGGAATGTGTAGTACGCGTTGAAACATTTTCGAAACATGAGTTTAATTGTTGAACTAAATTTTGAAGTGTATGGTGTTGATTATTTACAAGTTGATGCTCTTGAACGACGCTTTGCACACGGTCGTGAATAGAAGAAATGATTTCTTGTTTTTCAATATCTTTTTGTTTTAATTCTGCTTCTAATTCCTGTATACGATTTTCTAATTGATCAATTTTATGTTGGAGTGATTTCTTTTGAGTAAACATATATTTATTTCAACCGCCTTTAGAAGTTATATTTTCTCTATATTTGGATTTTAGCATCTTTTATAATTTTTAAATATAGGAATTGTTAAATATTTAAGAATCTATTACATTTTATGCATAATTCCCTTTTTTTCGTCATGAAAAATAAACTGTATTTAATGGTATTGTAAACAAACTGTAAAATAAATCATGTATAACTGTATAAGAAGGGAGTCGGATTATGAACTATTTTAAGCGAATCAGTAGTCTAGTATTAGCAGGCATTATCGGTCTTTCTAGTACAGTCGCTGTAAAAGCAGAGTCAAACGACGAGAAACTTAACAACATGCAACAGCAATTGCAGCAAAATGATGCAGATATGCAAAAGAAAGAGCAAGAGAAGCAAGCTGTTAGTAAAGAAATTCAAGGTATCGAAAACGAACTACATAATTTAAATAATACAATTGCAAAAAATAAAGAGGATCAAGCTGCTATTCAACGTAAAATCGATGAAACACATAAGCAGATTGAGCAAAAAAAGAATGAAATTGTCGTTTTAGAGGATAAAGTCCTTGCTCGTAAGGATATTATGAGAAAACGTATGGTTTCTGTTCAAAACAGTTCAAATACAAGTTTAGTAGTAGAAGTTGTAGTAGAGTCAAAAAACTTTGCAGATTTCTTACAACGTATGAACGCAGTTTCTACTATTCTAGAAGCAGATAAAGAAATTTTACGTCTACAAGAACAAGATCTTCGTCAAATTGAAGAAGATAAGAAAACAATTGATGAAAAAGAAGCATCTTTAGTAGTAGACAAACAAAAATTAGCAAAAGCACAAGCTGAGTTGCAAGATAACTTGAAAAAGCGTCAAGATAACTTACAAACAGTTCAAGCTAAATATAATGCGGTTGCAAGCCAACTTAATTTAGCAGCAGACGAAAAAGCTAAAATCGAATCAAATATGAAAGCAGTTCAAGAAACAATTGCTCGTGAGCAAGAAGCAGCAAGAATTGCTGCAGAAGAGCGTGCAAAAGCAGAAGCTGCTGCAAAGGCTGAGCAAGAAGCTTTAGCTAAGGCACAAGCTGAAATTGCTGAAAAACAAAAGCAAGAAAAAGCTAGTAAACCAGCTGAACCTGTAGCGAAAAATACAGTAACAGAGTCTAAACCTGATACGAAACCAGCTCAAGGTGGAAAAGAATTTTACGTAACAGCAACTGCTTATACAGCTGATCCATCTGAAAACGGCTATAAACCGGGTGAAACTGTAAAATCTAGGTTAGGACATAATTTAACTGCAAATCCAAACATGAAATTAATTGCTGTAGATCCATCTGTTATCCCACTAGGTTCTACTGTATATGTAGAAGGATATGGAACAGCAATTGCTGGAGATACTGGTAGTGCAATAAAAGGGCATATCATTGATCTATTAATGCCAAACTCAGCTCAAGCTAATGATTGGGGTAGAAGAACAGTTAAAGTTAAAATTTTAAATTAATATGTAATCCAACTTTACAATACGTAAAGTTGGATTTTTTTATAAAAATAATGTTAAGTTAAGTTTACATTTTGTTAAGGAAAGCATACAATAAAATTGAGAGGTGGTAAATTTGTCCATTTTAAATAGGGTGAAGGAATTAAGAGCTCGATTTAATTTTTCGCAAAGTGTATTAGCAGAAAAGGTTGGAGTAACGAGACAAACAATCGCTGCAATTGAAAAAGGTGATTATGTTCCTTCCTTGTTATTAGCACTTACGATTTGTGATGTATTCGAGTTAAAGATGGAAGATGTGTTTGTTTTAAATAAGGAGGGGAAAGAGGATGAGTAGACTCGTATTTTCTTATATGCTAAATGTACTTTTAATGGTATTAGCAGGTTGGGCGTTTATTGAGTTGTATTATTTTACTATTGAAGTCGCTAATTTTATTCAAACGGAGAGAGTACCATCTGAAATTTCACTGAGTTTAATGCCGCTAGGATTACTTTTAATATTTGGTATTGTATCGACTGTTCTTTATAAAATTCAAAAGAAAAAATATAAAGAGCTCTCGTATTGGATGTTTCCACTATTATTTCCTCAAGAGGATGAGCGAGAAAAGGCAATTACAGAAAAGGCTTGTCGTACTACATTTATGTCACTATGGTACGTGTTACCTTGTGCGGTTGGTTTTTTAACTCTTTCTCCAATTGCTAATCTATATGTTCCTGCATATCCAATATATATTGCATTTAGTATTTTCTTTATTCAAATGACGATTTTTCACGTATCCTTATATCGAAATAAAATCGCTTAAAAATAAACCTTCTTGCACGTGCGAGAAGGTTTATTTCTAGCTTACACTTGTACATATAGCAATATTATCTTATCATTTTATATAGAGTAAGATTTTGTAAGGGAAAGGAATTGTATATGAATAAGCAAAGAATTTATAGTATAGTAGCAATCCTTCTATTTGTTGTAGGTGGTGTGTTAATCGGAAAGCCATTTTATGATGGATATCAGGCTGAAAAGAAACAGACTGAAAATGTACAGGCTGTTCAAAAAATGGATTATGAAAAACATGAGACGGCATTTGTAGATGCTTCGAAAATTGATCAACCAGACTTGGCAGAAGTAGCGAGTGCATCATTAGATAAGAAACAAGTAATTGGTCGTATTTCGATCCCGAGTGTTTCATTAGAACTTCCTGTTTTAAAATCTTCTACTGAGAAAAACCTATTATCAGGTGCAGCAACAGTAAAAGAAAATCAAGTAATGGGAAAAGGGAATTATGCATTAGCAGGACATAACATGTCTAAAAAAGGTGTTTTATTTAGTGATGTAGCCTCTTTAAAAAAAGGCGACAAAATTTATTTGTATGATAATGAAAATGAATATGAATATGCGGTTACTGGTGTATCTGAAGTAACTCCTGATAAATGGGAAGTTGTAGAGGATCATGGGAAAGATGAGATAACGCTTATTACATGTGTATCTGTGAAAGATAATTCTAAACGTTACGTTGTTGCTGGTGATTTAGTAGGAACGAAGGCGAAGAAGTAAAAAAGAAGGTCAACTCTTTAAAGAGTTGACCTTCTTTTTTACTAATGTTGAGAAATAATAGAATATTTTAGTTAGTATTTAAGTATTTTTCTATTTATGTATAATAAAGTTAGAATTCAAGATTTTGGGAGGAACAAGAGTGAAACAACAGGTGAAGAAACTTCTTTTAACAACAAGTGTAGCGTTATTGGTAGCTCCAATTTCAGTCTATGCGCATCCAGGGCGTACAGATGCTAATGGGGGACATACGTGTCGGACAAATTGTGAAAAATGGGGATTACAGTACGGGGAATATCATTATCACAATAAGCCAGCTTCTAGTAGTGGTGCAACGAGTCCAGCTCCTAGCCCAAATGATAATGGTGCTGTAGAAGCCGAAAGACAAGTAGAAGCGCAGCGCAATGCTGAGGCTGAAAAACAACGTGCCGCAGAGGCGCAGCGTAAAGCTGAAGAAGAGAGACAACGTGTAGCGGAGGAACAAAGAAAAGCAGAGGAAGAGAGACAACGTGTAGCTGAAGAGCAAAGAAAAGCAGAAGAGGCACGTAAGCGAGAGGAAGCACAGCGTCAAGCTGATATGGAAAAAGGGCAGCTTGAGGGACAAAAAAGTGGAGAGACTGATTTTAAAGCAGGGAAAAATGATGCGGAATCACATTTAGCTGGAAAATCAGATACATATAAAGAAGCATTCAAAACTGCATATGTTGCATCTTGGTCTTTAGAAGAGCAGAAGAAAACGCATTTTGAAAAAGGAAAAGAGCAAGGTTTAGCACAAGAGACGATGGAAGATAGTCAAATTGCTCCGGAGTTTAAGCCGAACTTTGCAGAAGGTTTCCAAGTAGGGAATAAAGAAAGAACAGAAAACATTGAAAAAGAGCAAGCTGAACTAGGGGAAAAGGCAGGTAAGGAACTAGCCGGAAAGAACCCTGGAAATAGAGAGAAAGATGTGTACGTGAAGGTGTATGAAACAGCTTATGAAAAGGGCTATAAGTCTACAAAAAAAGCAGTAGAAAAGGCTGGCTATAAGTATGCATTTGAAAACTATGATTTGAAAGTTCCTGCTAAGTATGAAAAAAATGAATCGTTAAAGAAATGGTTTATTGAAGGATTTAAATCAAATAAAAAAGCAGCAGAAATTAGAGAAGAAGGATATAAAAAAGGAGACAGTTGGCTTGCATTCTTCTATAAGAATTTTGTGCCAAGTGAATATAAAGAACATAAAGAGCTGTACGAACAAGCGATAGAAAAAGGTAAGAATGCATAAAAAAAGATGAGGGGAATCCCTCATCTTTTTTTAATCCATCCATTTCACTAATCTCTTAGAAATTAATAATAAAACAAAACCTAACACAATTGCTACAGCTCCGATTACTGTAAATACTTCAGCATATCCAAGTGAAGTTGTGAAGCTTGCAAGTTGTCCGCCTAAAATGTTAGCAATTCCTGAGCTTGCTAACCATACTCCCATTAATAAAGAAGCAAGTTTTACTGGGGCAAGTGCACTAACCATTGATAGTCCAACAGGTGATAAGAATAGCTCACCTAACGTATGGAAAAGATACGTAAAGACGATAAATAGTAAGTTTGCTTTTTCTGTAATGTTATGTTCATCACTACCTGTTTTTAATGTAGCGATAACGAGAATGATATAACCGATACCAAGCAAGATCATACCAAGTCCCATTTTAGTTGGGATTTTTAAATCCCCGCGCTTGCGAGTTGCAAGTTTTGCCCATAACGCTGAAATGACTGGAGCAAGTAAAATAATAAATAATGGATTGACCGATTGGAACCAAGATGTTGGAACTTCCCATCCGAACACAGAGCGGTCTACAAATTTGTTTGTATATAATGTTAAAGAGCTACCAGCTTGTTCAAAGCCAGCCCAGAAGAAGACAACGAAGCACGTTAAAATGACGATAACTGCGGTACGTTGTTTTTCTTTTTTTGTTAACGGTGTATCTCCTACTGATGGTTGTCCATCTGTTGTTTGCAAATCACGAGTTGGTTTTTTACCGATATCACCAAGGAAGCGATTTGATAATGTTGTAAATAAAATTTGTCCAATGATCATTCCGATTGAAGCGGCTAAGAAACCGTAACGGAATCCAAAGTGAACAACGCCATCCACTGTTGTTTTGAATAAATTTTCTGATAAAAATCCGCAAACGAGTGGAGCTAAAAATGAACCGACGTTAATACCCATATAGAAAATCGTAAATGCACTATCACGTTTTGGATCGTTCTCTTCGTATAATTCCCCAACCAGTGTAGAGATGTTCGGTTTGAAAAATCCGTTACCGATAATAATAAGCGCTAATCCGAGGTATAGGCCGACTTGGTTTTGCATGGCAAATAGTGTAAGGTTACCGATTGCCATTGTTATACCACCAATTGTGATCGCTTTTCGTCTACCTAGGAACCGGTCTGTTAAGTATCCACCAATCATTGGTGTGAAATAACAGGCTCCAGTGTAAAATCCGTAAATGGAGAGTGCCCACGCAGGACTAAACCCAAGACCACCGCTTACTAAAGCTGTCGTTAAATATAATGTTAATAATCCTCGTAATCCATAGTAACTAAATCTTTCCCACATTTCTGTAAAGAAGAGTAAGTATAAACCTGGAGGATGTTTCTTTTTTCTTTGTTGTTCTCTTTCTAGTTGTATCGTTGATTCCATGTTATTTTCCTCCTGACACAAACAAAAACAAAGTTAATAATTTTGTACATTTAATATTTTACCTTATTAACTATTATAAGTCAATAAAGGTTGATTTTTCAGAAGAAATTGGAAAAGAGGGATAGCTATAGAATGGGTGTTTCTTTTATGTTAGACTATGGACTATGTTTTCTTTGTTAGGAAGCGGATTATTGCACTTTTTTATATGTGAAATTGATTTCATAAAAGATGAAATTAAAGAAGGAGAAACAAATGAAATTGTTACAGAAAAAAGAAATTTTACTGATTAGCCTTATGTTATTCTCGATGTTCTTTGGAGCAGGGAATCTTATATTCCCACCTTTCCTTGGGTATGAAGCAGGAGAACATGTGTGGATTTCATTAATAGGATTTATTATATCAGCAACAGGTCTTCCTATATTGGGTGTTATCGCTATTGCGAAAGCGGGAAGCTTTCAAACGTTAGCGGGTAGGGTTCATTCTTCATTCGCCATTATTTTCCCCTGTATCGTGTATTTATTTATTGGACCAGGTCTTGGTATACCACGTGCAGGAAGTTTAGCTTTTGAAATGGGACCAGGTCAGTTCTTCACAGAATCGGGAAGTGTAGTTTTATTATGTTACACGGTTATTTTCTTTAGTATTGTGTACTGGTTAAGTTTATCACCGTCTAAATTAATGGGGTTGTTCGGAAAAGTTTTAACACCGTTATTATTAGGTATGATTGCCCTTATTTTTATAAAGAGTATGTTTACATCAGTAGGCAGTGTGAAAGAGGCTGCTGGAAACTATGGACAAGCTCCTATGTTCCAAGGCTTTTTAGATGGATATTTAACAATGGATGCGCTAGCTGCTTTAATTTTTGGGATTGTTATTGCAAATGCTCTTCGTGCAAAAGGTGTTGAAGATGATAAAGGTTTAGCGAAATATATGAGTATTGCTGGAATTGGTGCAGGACTTTTATTATCTATTATTTACATCATACTTGGATATGTTGGTTCAATTAGCGGTTCGTTAGGTACATTTGATAATGGGGCGAATGTGTTAGCGCAAGTTATGACTACATTATTTGGACAAGGCGGGGTCGTTTTATTAGGTCTTATTTTTACGATCGCGTGTTTATGCGTTTCAATCGGGCTTGTTACATCTTGTAGTCAATTTTTCGCAAGTGCATTTCCGAAAGTAGCGTATAAAGTTTGGGCATTTATATTAAGTTTTGCTAGTATGATTTTAGCTAATTTAGGATTAACGCAAATTTTAAAAGTATCAGTACCGATTCTTGGATTTATTTATCCAGTTGCATTAACACTCATTATTCTAGGGTTATTCCATAAATATATTGGAAAGTATGCATACGTATATGCAGTAACTGTTGGGATTGTAGCGGTATTTAGTGCAATTGATATTTTCAATAAAAATGTGATGATGAATCAGTGGACGCCAATATTGAAATACATTCCGTTTTATACAGAAGGTGTTGGATGGATTGTTCCAGCTATTATAGGTGTTTGTATTGGTGTCATCGTTAGTGTTGTTCTAAATAAGAATAAATGAGTAAAAAGGTGTTTTCCTATTTCGGAAGACACCTTTTTTTTTTTTGGAAAAATAGTATTGAAAATGAATAGACTAAGAGTATGATAAAGATAATTGGTAATATATAGATTTTGAATGAATGATGAGGGGGGAGCGTATGAAGGAGGATTTAAATAAGAAAATAGAAGCGCTCGAAACGGCAATTGAAACAATTCAAGAAGCGCTTTTTGAATTGAAAGCAAAACAAAAAGAAATAGAAGTAGAAAATACTCAGCGACATGTTAGTAAAGAAAAGAAAGAATATATTGAAACGGTGATGGAGGAAAAACCAAAAGAAGAAGTAGTTACAATAAAAGAGCCTGTGCAAGAACGTGAGGTAAAACAAGTGGATATATCTGCTTTTAAACCAGAACCATTTAATATTATTAAGTTTTGCCAAACTTGGTTACCACGCATATTTGTTGGCATTATGTTACTTGGAGTAATCTGGTTATTTAAAGCAGGGGTAGATGCTGGGTTATTAACACCTGCAATACGAATTGTGTTTGGTATTGTCCTATCAATCGGTTTTTATTATATAGGTGATATTCAAATTAAACGAGAGCGGCAAGCGTTGGGTTTAGTATTAGCAGGAGGAAGTATTACGGGTATAGTTTTAACAACATTTGCGGCGCATTATTTATATGGGTTTATTCCAGCAAGTGTTGCGTTTGTATGTAATATTGCATGGGTCATTTTAGGTATTTATGTAGCGAAGAGGTATCAATCGGAATATCTTACAATATTCGTAGCCGTAGGAGCTTTCTTCGTGCCATTCTTATTAAATAGTACGACTCCTAATCCATATATTTTCTTTGGATATGAGGCGATACTAACACTTAGCTTATTATGGTATGCGTTGAAAAATCGTTATCAGTATTTATATATGATTTCTTATGCTGTTGCTGCTATTGTCCTTTTTGTTTTCTTTGCTATTATGTCAATGTTAGTAGAGGATTTGCAAGTACAGTTAACAGTTGTTTATGGTTTGATTCACTTACTATTATTTTGGCATATGTTTACGGAGAGAAGCTTTATATTAGAGCCACGCTTGGCGATATTTAGTGCGAATGCAGTTTTCTTTATATTAGCCATTTCAAAAATACCTGAATTTACAACATGGGGATTAATGATTAGTGCACTCGTTCACGCTACGATGTTCGTGTTTGAATATAGAAAAAATAGGCATTCTTCATTTACAAATCTTTTATTTGGTTTCGCAATGGGTGCATTTAGTTTAGCGATTTTATATGAGTATAGTTTAGTGAATGCAGCGATTGTATTATTATTACAAGGTTTTCTCGGTATGGTGACTGCTATTAAAGTAAAACAACAAATAAAATTATATGTTAGCGCGACGATTTACGCGATTGGAATGATACAGACTATTTTTAGCCCGTTCGATCATTTTGTTTCAGCTGGATTTGTTGCTCATATTATTTTAATAGGTACATTTTATTACTGCATGAAACGAGCGAAAGATGTATTAACGAGCTTTGGAAAATATGTTTATTCTATAGCACTCTATTGGTTTATGGTTATCGTATTTATTGCAATTACTAGAGTCGGTGAAGTGCTGTCTACAGATGGAAGTATAATAAGCGTATCTGTATCGTTATTATGGATGGTATATGCATTATTTGCCGTTTGGCTTGGAAGGAATAAAAATATGAATGAAATATTGTATGCCGGCTTAGTCGTGTTAGTCGTAACGATAGGGAAGCTATTCCTTCTGGACTTACCAGAAGTATCGATGATGATCAGGGCTGTGTTATTCTTAATTGTAGGTAGTATAGGTATCGTTATTTCAAGAATGTTTTTCTCGAAAGAAGAGAAGTGAGAAAAAGGCAATCCGCATGCGGATTGCCTTTTTCATCATTTCTTATTAATCGTTACAGCCTCACTATATTTCGCTGTTGTATTTTGGCGTAGACGAAGTGTTGCTTGTCCAGTTGTATTTGAATCAAGTTGTACGTTCACAATTTTTTCAGCAGAACCAAAGCTGTTTGTTGTGAATGAGAAGGCGCTACTATATCCGAAAGTAGATGGCCAAGTGCCGTTTGTATTTTGGACTTTTGCTACTTGTGTTCCACCAGTCGAGAAGATACCTAAAGAATAGTTATTATAAGTTGTATTAGGTAATAAGTTGTTTACTTGAATCTTTATTTGGAACACTTCATTGTTTGGTAGAATGCTAGGGCGTGTAATCACATAATCATTTGCTGTTACGGCGCCGTTATATCCGTATGAACCAGATTTAAATGTATTTGTATTAAACCATTGGTAACCCGCGTTTGGTGCACTCCAAGGTTCTGGTTGTGGCTCTGTTGATAAGCTTGGTTGTTCAAATGTTTGTAAAGCAGTAGGTGAATCAAGTTGTAAACCGTTTACTTGATCTAAGCTTGTAAATGTTTCTTTATTCGATAGCCAATTTACGATATTTTCTAGTAAGATAGCATCGTTTTCTTCTTTATATCCATCGTAAGTTTTCTTTGTTTGGCCAGAATCTTCACGAACATATTTTGGCGATGCATCTTCAACTGGAGAAGAATCACCGATAAAGGCAGCTTTTCCAAGTCCTACTTTTGCGATTGCAGCATATGGACCCTCTGCAACGCCACCGCCGTTATAAACACCACTATCAACAGCGTTATTCCATTTTGACGGATTTTCTGGAAGATAAACAAGTCCTTTTGCTAGTTTTGGGTTTGTAATTGCTAGAGTAGAACCAGCGTGCATTGCTACAGATGAAACACCTTTTGTAATTCCGAATGATTGTTCAGGCGACACAATATTTTTAGCTGCAACATCACCGATTGCATTGTAGCGGAAGCGAATACCGAAATTATTAGATAGCCAATCGGAACTTTCTACTCCTTGCATAGCTTGTGAGTTTGCTTCTTCGTTAGACATTCCTTTTGCGGGATTTTCCCAAGCACCGCGTCTATATCCATTAAATACTTCAGAAGAGTCCCAGCGATTTTTATTACGATCTGCATTATAATGATCGGCAATGAAGAAGATACTGCCGCCATTTTTTACATATTGTAACATTGCATCTTGTTCAGATTTTTTGTAAGGAATATTTGCCTCTGGAACGATAAACACGTTGTAATTTTTTAAGTCGTCGTATGTAATAGGTGTTGATTTACGAAGCTCTTTTACATGATATCCATTTTGGGCAATGCCGTTTCCAAAATCAGAAAAGCCGCCATCAATAACCCAGTCAGCTGTCCCTGCAGTTTGACCGTGCGTATTATCAAATAATACTTTCTTCCCATTGTTTTGATTTACAACCTTTGCAGCAATTTCAGGAGCTGGGTCTACAGAGCTTTCTGCATAAGTAGACGGTATGAACGAACTCCCCATACTAAGTGTAATTGCTGTTGCTAAAGAAAATGTAATCCACTTTTTATTCTTCATAGAAGAATCCCCCTAATAATAAATATATGTGCTTTAATAATGTAATTTATTTTTCTGAAAAAATAAAGACGGAAAACGTAAAAAATATTAAAAAATTGTAAAAATACCGTGAATTTTGTTGAGAAATATTTATATAGACAATAAAAAATCCCTTCCAATTAATAAGGAAGGGATAGCTTGTTTAACTAATCTTTGAATTAGGTGTTTCATCAATCTTATGAAATCCTTTCATATAATACACGATAGCTAAGCCAATAAGCCAAATTGGGCCAACGATTAATGCAATTCGTGTATCTTCTGAATACGCCATTATACATAGTACAAGTGCAAGGAAGCCAAGTGAGAAGTAAGAGCTTAATGGATGTAAAGGCATTTTATACGTTAGCTTGTCTTTTTTCTCAGTTGATAATCCTTTACGGAATTTAATTTGAGCGACTAATATAATCCCCCAAGTCCAAATTGCCCCGAAAGTTGAAATACTAGTTAACCATGTAAACACCTTTGCTGGCACAAGGTAGTTTAATATAACACCAACGAGTAAAACGATAGCCGTTGCTATGATTCCTTGACTCGGAATACCGTTTTTATTTAAACGACCGAATCTTTCAGGAGCTTTCTTTTGTTGTGCCAATGTAAATAGCATACGCCCTGTACTAAATAAACCACCGTTACAAGAAGAAAGTGCAGCTGTTAATACGACAAAGTTAATAATACCTGCTGCTTTTGCAATGCCGATTTGTTGGAATGTTAATACGAATGGACTTCCTTTCTCGCCAAGTTCGTTCCATGGATAAATTGCCATCATAACGAATAATGCCCCGACGTAAAAGATTAGGATTCTCCAAAATACGTTATCGATAGCTTTTGCGAGTGTTTTCTTCGGGTTTTGAGCTTCACCAGCTGTAACACCAATTAGTTCAACGCCTAAATAAGCGAATAATACCATTTGTAAGGAGAGTAGTAATCCGGAAAATCCATTTGGGAACCAGCCACCATGTGACCAAAGATTTGAAATACCAGTAGCGATACCACCATTTCCGAATCCGAATAAAATAATGCCAGCTCCAACTACTATCATACAGATAATTGTGACAATTTTAATGAGAGCAAACCAAAACTCAAGTTCTCCAAATACTTTTACTGATAAGAAGTTGAAAGCGCTCATTAATAATAGAGCGAGTAGTGCCCAAGTCCAGCGCGGGATATCTGGGAACCAGTACTGCATGTAAATGCCAGCCGCCGTAATTTCGGCCATACAAGTAACAACCCATAAGAACCAGTAGTTCCAACCAGTAATATAGCCAGCAAGTGGGCCGATATAATCATTAGCGTATTTACTAAAAGAACCGGCAACCGGTTGTTCAATTGCCATTTCTCCGAGCGCTCGCATAATGAAAAAAATAACGAGTCCAGCGATCATATAACCTAGTAAGATGGAAGGACCGGCTAGTTTAATAGCAGAAGCGGATCCTAAAAATAGTCCAACGCCAATAGCTGAACCGAGTGACATTAAAGTAATATGTCGTTCTTTTAAACCTCGATTTAAAGTTTCAGATTTGTTTGTGTGCTGCATAAGAAGAATCCTCCTTGTAGAGTGAACGATATTTGAATGCGTTTACTAAATATTTAACTATTTCAAATTATAAAACATTTCTACCTGTTATGCTACAAAAATAAACATGATTAACTGTACTACATCTGTACTTGTCAGACTTAAACTTAAAATTCGAACTATTAGTGAATATATTGACTCTTCTTTTTAGTGATTGTTAAGATTAAGTATTATATTTTCTCACATACTAGTAAGAAAAGAATATGTGATAATAATTCAGATGTAGGAAGGGTACATAACCATGTTTCAATTACAAAAATATAACACTTCTGTGAAGCAAGAGCTTTTAGCTGGCATCACAACTTTTTTTACATTTGCGTATATTCTTGTCATCAATCCGAAAATATTATCTGATGCAGGTGTACCATTTGATCAAGCTTTTACGGCAACTATTATTGCGACTGTTATAGGGACGCTATGTATGGCGTTTTTAGCTAACTATCCAATTGTTATTGCTCCAGCTATGGGAATGAATGCGTATTTTGCTTATTCTGTTGTTCAACAGGCAGAGGGGATTACATATGTCATTGCGTTTTCAGCAGTATTTGTAACAGGTATCATTTTTCTTTTATTATCTTTCACTTCATTTAGGCAAAAGCTAATTGTCGCAATTCCTGATAGTTTAAAACATGCAATTGCAGGTGGAATTGGACTATTTATTGCTTTTATTGGATTACGCCTTTCTGGAATTATCGTTGATCATCCATCTAATTTAGTTACGATTGGTGATTTTCATTCTCCAGCCGTTATTTTAACTTTAATTGGTTTAATATTAGCGGCGGTATTAATGGCATTACGTGTGAGCGGTGCATTATTTATTAGTATGATTGTGACAGGAGTTATCGCCTTCTTTACAGGGCAATTGAAGTTTACGGATAAAATTGTTGCGATGCCTCATTTACCAGAGGGAATTATCGTTTCAAACCCAATCAATGCTTTTTCAGATGTAATTGAATACGGATTATATGGTGTTGTATTTTCATTTTTACTTGTACTGTTATTTGATACAACAGGTGCATTACTTGGTTTAATTAAACAAGCGGGTTTAATTACAGATAATACAGAGAAACGTTTTGGTAAAGCGTTTATTGCAGATGCAATTGGTGGGACTACAGGTTCTATCTTTGGAACAAGCCCAACAGCAGCGACGATTGAATCGTCAGCTGGTATTGCTGCAGGTGGTAAAACAGGATTAACAGGTATTGTAGTTGTCGGTCTAACGATTATAACGGCATTTTTCAGCCCTGTGATTGCTTCTTTATCAAGTGTAGCTGCTATTACAGCTCCTTCATTAATTATTGTAGGTAGCTTAATGGCGCAAAGTCTTCGTGATATTAATTGGAATGAATTTGAAGATGCATTACCAGCATTTTTAATTTTTATTGGTATTCCGTTAACGTCTAGCATTGCGAATGGAATTGCAATTGGATTTTTAGTGTATCCAGTCTTAAAGATTGTGAAAGGGAAAGGGATGGAAGTACATCCGTTACTATACTTATTTACAATTTTATTTGGATGTCATTTATTCTTATAATATAGGAAAGGGGGCTTCTTATGAGAGGCTCTTTTTTTGTGTATAATAAGGTGGAAATCAAATTAATTACGTAAAATATAAATTGCTTAATGGAATATATACGTTACAATATAGGTAGAGGAGGAACATGAATGGCTGTAAGTAAAATAAAAGTCGCACGTGTTCAGTTAGATTTAACACAGCAACAATTAGCAGAAAAAGTAGGCGTTGCAAGGCAAACGATTAGTTTAATTGAGAAGGGGAAATACAACCCGTCTTTAGATTTATGTTTGAAAATTTGTTATGCGGTAGACAAAACATTGAATGATTTATTTTGGGAGGAAGCGGAGTGAGAGTATGAGAATGATGAACGTTTAATGATTGAGGGGCTAAAACATATTAGACTCGTTTTCATCTTACAAAATATCGTCATACTAGGTATTGTTTTTTATCGCTACGTTTTGCAAGGTGCAGGATATGAAAGTGTTTCGGATTTATTAATGGTATTTATGGGCGGGATAATAGTTATTAATTTTTTAAACTTAAAAATTCGGTGGAAGTGTATGAGCATACAGGTGGAGTATCACGCAGCTATTTTATGAAATTATTATTCATTCCGGTAGGTATTGTTATTGGGATTTTAGCTATTTGTATCGTTGTAATACCGAATATTTAGATAAAAGAAATTAGCATAACAGGACTTATTATGTTTGCTTGTTTTTTAGTTCCTAGTTTGTTTATATACATATATATGAAAAAAATAAAAAATGAAGATTGAAATATAAGAAAAGCTTTCCCATATTGCGGAAAGCTTTTCTTATATTCTTTTATACAGTACTTTATGAAGGCCAATCGGTTCAATTTCAAAGATTTCACCATGTTCCTGAAAGCCTAAGCGCTTGTAATAGTCAGCTACAGTAATTCGGCCATTACACCATAATATATTTGCTTTACGTTCTTGCAAGACATGCTCCGCCTTCTGAATTAAGGAGCTTCCAGCACGTTTGTTTCGAAATTCAGGTAATGTGGCCATTCCTCGTAGACGATAATGAATACCTGCTAGTAAGTCAGGGTATATCTCTTTTGAGAAGGAAGCGATACTAATTAGTTCATCGTTTATAAATGCGCCTAAGTGAAAGGTGTCTGTTTCATAGTCGGAAGAGTATTTACAATCTGCTAATGTTTGATTCGGGCGTAAAATTTTTTGACGTAATACGTAAGTTTCAGATCCTTCAATATTTTTCACGGTAATCATATTAACATCCTTTCTTATAAGGCGTTTTCTGTTAGTTGTATAAAGAAATAGGCAGGTGCGGCGAAAAGTCCGAGTATGCTAGCAGTTCCGAGAAGGAGTGAAAGTAAGAGGCAAGAGTATTTTATTCCATTCGATTTTTTCCATCCGTAACTACAAATTTCAATGCTAACACCGATGAGAATAATGGCAACGAGTATTTCCGCTAATAATAAAAGAGCTAAAGTTACAATAGACATAATGTGATCCATCCTCATAATATGTGATAGTAACATTTTACCATATAAAATGGGAAAAAATGCCCCTCAATTATGTGAGGGGCATTTTCTATTCTAATATGCTTTTTAGTGTATCGATATGTTCTTTTGAACCTGTGACAAGCAATGTATCACCATGTTGTAGTCTTGTATCACCATGTGGAATTAATGCTTTATTCCCACGATAAATTTGAATGACTAGTACATCGCCTAAAAACGGAAGGCGGCGAAGTGCCACGCCGTTATATTTATTGCTTCGTAGTTCAACTTCACGGACCGTTTCGTTTGCTGTTGTAATTAAGCGAACGAGACTTGGTTTATCAATAAGTGCACGTAATAGAATACGTGTAGAGTTAATTGTTGAGAATACAGCGATATGCTCTTGCGTTGCCTTTTCTTGTAGAAGCGGATCTTCTACACTTGCGATAACATGTTCAACGCCTAGTTCTTTTGCGTGTTCTGCTAATAATAAGTTTTGTTCATCATCACTTGTTGCAACAACAACACGATCTGCATGAAATGCTGTTTGTTCAGTTAATGATGCGATTGTGATGTCATCTAATTTCACGATAGGGAAGTCATGTGATTTTGCTTCCTCATCATTTATTTTATTTTGACGCATCATATATAGTGTTACGTCATAATCTTCTCGTTTTAAATCAAGTGATAACGGAAGGGTAATTCTGCTTGCGCCAATAATAGAAACTTTTGGTTTTGGTGTTTCTACTTTTGGGAACATTTTTTTAAATAATATAGGTGCAAAAATACAAGTAATAACTGCGCTTAAAATAAGGGAAGCAGATAAGCTTGGACTGATGATCCCTAGTTTTTCACCAATTTGTGCGGCTGCAATAACTAAAGAAAGTGTCGATGTTAATAAGATGGCACTTCCCAGTACGATATTACGTGGGTACCATTTTCGTAAAACGAGTGATGGTAGCAGTTTTGATATAAAGAGTCCCACAATTAAAATTGGAATCATTAGCATACTAGAAGGTTCTTTGAAAATAGACCAAACCTCTAAGTTTACACCAACCATCACGAAGAAAATAGGAATGAAGAAACCGTATCCGATGGAATCCAGTTTTTCAACCATATCTTCATTTGGTGATAATAACGATACAAGTACCCCTGCTAAGAAGGCACCTAAAATATTTTCAGCTCCAACAGATTCAGATAACCCAACTAATATTAAGATGAGTGCAAAAACAGCTCGTGTATCAATTTGTACACTACCAGCTTTTAAGCTATCTAAGTATGGAATGTTTTTAAAGCGTTTTGCAACGAAGTAAATAACAATACCAGCGCCGAATAGAAGAAGAAGGAGCCACATGCTTTGACCGCTTTCGGAATTTAATCCGACAAATACAGCGAGTAAAATCATTGTAACTAAATCTGCAATAACAGCGACTAATAAAATGATTTGGCCGATTGCCGTTTTTCCTAAGTTATTTTCTTTTAATGTTGGTACAACAACACCTAAAGAAATAGTGGAAATAATTAAAGTCATAAACATTGCATTATCTACGAATCCTAGCCATACGAATAGTAATGATAGGGCATAAGATAAGATGAAAATAAATAAAAAGATAATGCTTGCTGCTTGGAATGTGTTTGGTTCGTTTGTCGTATTCTTTTTCCCTTTTTGTTTAAAGATAGAAAAATCAATTTCTAAACCGCTTAAGAACATTAAGAAGATAAATCCTAGTGTCGATAAGACTTGAAGCCACATATCTGGCTGAATAATATTAAACCCACTTTTACCTACAAAGATTCCTGCGATGATTTCTGCAACAACGACAGGAAGTGCTTTTAATTTAAAGCGTTGTAACAAAAGGGGAACGAAAAACGCGATTGCAACGACAACCATAAGTGATAGAACAGAAGTGTGATGTTCCATTGCGTTCTCTCCCTTCAAATAAATATAGTATTTATTTAGCCATATAATAGGTAGAAAAGCAACGCATATGGATTCGATTTCATAAAGAAAGAGTTTTCTTAACATTTGTCATAATAAGTATATTTTGCATGATTCTGTTGTTAATTCCGTAATGTGGATGTAATAGGGGAGGGAATAAAAAAAGACTGCTGGGGAATCTCAGCAGTCTTTTTCATGTACATTACATTGAGAAGAAGATCCATACAGTTAAACCAACTGTTGCAGTTGCAACGAAGAAACTGTATATCATTGTAAGAATTTGAACTCTTCCTTCTCCTTCTTTTAAATGCATGAACATAATTAATTGTAATAAAGCTTGCGCAACAGCCATTATGATAATAGTTGTTAAGACTGTTGAAAGTGGCAATGTTGTGTAAAGTGCCACGTATAACGCTAGAAACGTTAGTGCAAGCGATAAAATAAATCCGAAAACGTGTGACCAAGGGAATCCGCTATGCGCATGCCCGTTTGCTTGGTTGTTATTTTGATCCATTTACGCCACCATCCCGTTCAAGTAAACTAGTGTGTAAATAAAGACCCAAACAAGATCAAGGAAATGCCAGTATAAGCTGATAATGAATACTTTACGAGCTGTAACTGGTGTTAAACCTCGTTTTAAAATTTGGATAATAACACAAGTTGCCCAAATGATACCACCTGTTACGTGGGCACCATGCGTTCCAAGAAGAACGAAGAATGCAGATAGGAAAGCACTTGTTTGAATTGTTGCGCCTTCACCGATGTACATAATGAACTCTTCGATTTCAAAGAATAGGAAACCTGCACCTAAAAGTAATGTAAGGATGAACCATCCAAGCATTGCTTTTTGGTTGTGCTTACGCATTTCGTGAATTACGATACCACATGTGAAACTACTTGTTAAAAGTAGTAATGTTTGAATTAAAAGCGTTTTAAGTTCAAACAGTTGCGCTGGAGTTGGGCCATCTGCCGTACGACCAGCAAGGACTAGATAAGAGGCGAAAAGTGTTGCGAACAGCATAATTTCAGCCCCAAGAAAAATCCAGAATCCTAGGATATTCAATCTGCTTTGTTCGGATTGATATTCCAAAGGTAAGCTTTTATCTAAAGCCGCCATGTCATTTCACCTCTCATACTATATGTTCTGTTTCTTTAATTTCATCAACGCTTACGTAGTAGCCATCATCATAATCGAATGAACGATAGATTAAGCAAGCTAAAATACCAACGCCGCCGATTGCTGCAAGCCAGAACCAGCTAAATACTAATGCGAAACCTGCAAGACCGAAGAATAAAGACGCAATAATAGGCACACCAGAGTTACTTGGCATGTGAATTGGTTTGATATCTTCTGCTGCTGGTGTAACCGTTTCTCCGCGTTTTTTCATGTACCAGAAAGCATCAGCTTCTTTGATTTCAGGAAGTTTCGCGAAGTTGTAATGTTGTACAGGAGATTGAGTTGCCCATTCAAGTGTACGGCCATCCCATGGATCTCCAGTTGTGTCACGTTCACCGTGACGAGCACTCCAAATTACGTTGTAACAAAGAATTAGGAAGCCAATACCCATCATTACCGCACCAACAGATGCGATTTGGTTTAGCCATCCCCATCCAAGACTTTCAGAGTAAGTGTACATACGACGAGTCATACCGTCTAAACCTAAGAAGTACATTGGGAAGAAACAGATATTGAATCCGCTCATAAAGATCCAGAATGTCCATTTACCTAGGCGTTCGTTTAACATATGACCAGTCATTTTTGGATACCAGAATGTGAATCCAGCAAGCATAGCGAATACTGTACCCGCGATTAATACGTAGTGGAAGTGAGCAATTAGGAAGTAGCTGTTATGGTACTGATAATCAGCTGCTGCCATACCAAGCATAACCCCTGTAACCCCACCGACTACGAAGTTTGGAATAAATGCCAATGACCAAAGCATTGGAACTGTAAAACGGATACGTCCTTTATACAGTGTAAACAACCAGTTAAAGATCTTAACCCCGGTTGGAATCGAAATCGCCATTGTCGAAATCGAGAAGAATGAGTTAACCGCTGGACCTGCACCCATCGTGAAGAAGTGATGAAGCCATACGACGAAACTTAGTAAAGAAATTGCAACCATTGAGTATACCATCGCACTGTAACCGAATAGACGTTTACGTGAGAATGTACTAATGATTTCAGAGAAAATACCGAATGCCGGTAAAATAACGATATATACTTCAGGGTGACCCCATACCCAGAATAGGTTGGCCCATAACATTGGCATACCGCCGCTCGCCATCGTAAAGAAGTGAGCATCGAATAGACGGTCAAATGTCATTAATGCAAGAGCAACTGTTAATACTGGGAAAGCGAAAATAATGATAACTGTTGTAATTAAGATTGACCAAGTAAACATTGGCATTCTCATTAAAGTCATACCAGGTGTACGCATTTTTAAGATAGTAACAAGGAAGTTAATACCGGTCATTAGCGTACCGAGACCTGAAATCTGTAATGCAATTGCGTAGTAGTTATTTCCTACACCAGAAGTAAACTCTGTACCTGCCATTGGGAAGTAAGAAGTCCACCCAGCGTCTGGAGAACCACCGATTACGAAAGCGATGTTGAATAACATTGCTCCGACAAAGAATAACCAGAAACTTAAAGCATTTAAGAACGGATATGCAACGTCACGAGCACCAATTTGTAATGGTACTACAAGGTTCATTAATCCCATAACGAATGGCATCGCCATGAAAAGAATCATAACTGTACCGTGTGTTGTGAAGATTCCGTTATAATGTTCAGCATTTAAATAAGTTGTTTCTGGGAATGTTAACTGTGCACGGATCATTAAACCGTCCATACCACCACGGAATAACATGATAACCGCAGAAATAATATACATGGCCCCAATCTTTTTATGGTCAACAGTTGTTAACCATTCGTCCCAAAGCCATTTCCATTTTTTATACTTTGTTAGTACGAAAATGATTGCTAATGTCACAAGAACGATAGAAGCGTCTGCACCGTAAATAATCGGGTCACCTGTGACAAAGAATTCATCAAGCTTCACTGTGTTCACTCCAATCTGTTGGAATAATAGCTATTATTTTTTGTTTTTGTAGTAGTTGTAATCACAATATTCAAGTGATTTTGGATCTACATAACTTAAGTGGTGACTAGAGAATGTCATACGACCAACTACACCAGGTTTAACAATTTCGTTGTACTTATCTTCTGTTAGTTTAGGAGCAGTTTGTTGTACTTCTTTAACCCACTTGTCATATTTCTCTTTAGTTTTTGCTTCAACTTCGAACTCCATATGTGTGAATCCTTCACCAGAGAAGTTCGCACTACGGCCTAGGTAAGAACCAGGCTTATCAGCTTGTAAATAAAGATCCATAATCATGCCATCCATAGTGTACTTCATACCACCAAGTTCTGGTACCCAGAAAGCATTCATTGGACCGACAGAAGTCAGTTTGAATTGAATTGGTACACCAGCTGGGATGTTTAAATAGTTAACGGTTTCAATTTTTTCCTCTGGGTAACTGAATAACCATTTCCAGTTTGCAGATGTAACATAAATCTCAACTGGTTTAATATGTTTGGACTCTGCCGGAACCTCTTCCGAAGCATACGTTGCTTTTACTGTTGGAATCGATAATGCGATAACGATAATAACAGGAACAAGCGTCCAAATAATTTCTAATAATGTGTTACCGTGTTGTTCAGGTGGCTCGTAGTCCATATTCTCTGGTTTTTCACGATAACGAATCAAGATGACTGTAAACAAGATGAATACAATTGCGATAATTAATGACATAAGCAAGAATGACCAAACAATTAAATCATACTGTGCTTTTGCAACAGGTCCTTGCGGATTTAATACTGCGAGTTTCTTATCACAGCCGCCGAGGAACAGAAGTAATGATAACGGAAGAAGCGAAGCCAGCTTCCAAAACGTTTTCTTTAGTTGCACGATTGAAAATCTCCTTTCTCCTTGGATTGAAACTATGCCAATAAAACAATATAAACCTATTAATTTATAGATGGCAATAGTTTTTGTGATATTGTTAAAAAATAGACACAAATGCACACTTTTTAAGGTGAATATCATTTGTAACTTGATAACATTGTAAACCATTTTCCAGTGAAAAACGTGATTGTGGAAATTTTAAGATAAATAAAGTTATACCAAGATATCCAAGAAATAGAAAAAAGCTATCTTATGATAAGAAAGATAGCTGAATATTTTGTATATTTAGTTTACTTCTTTTTTTAGATTTATTTGTTGTTCAAATGTGACAACTTTTTTATATTTTAATTGGTATAAAATGTAACAAAAAATCATAAATGGAATACCACAATAAAGAGCAATTCTCTGATCTGGAATGAAAGCTAAACTAACAAATGTAATAAAATTGAGTGAGAATGCTACGATTGGAACGATTGGATAAAGCGGTGTGCGATATTTTAAATCATTAATGTCCCCGCCGTTTTTTAAGAAATTTCTACGGAAGAAAAACTGTGAAGCTGCGATTGACATCCAAACTACGACAGCGGCCATAGCTGCAATAGATGTTAAAACTAAAAAGACAGTATCTGCCGCAAATATACTTGTTAATAGAGACAAACTTGCAAAAATTAGACTGAAAATTAATGCGTTTAGTGGCACTCCTTTTTTAGTTAACTTCGTAAAAGCTGGACTTGCCATCCCTTGTTTTGCCATCGCCCAAAGCATACGAGAATTTGCGTATAGACCAGAGTTGGCTACGGATAATACTGCTGTAATAATAACAAAGTTCATAATGTCAGCTGCATATGGAACACCAGCTACATCAAATACAAGTACAAATGGACTTTCGACTAGATTAGCCTCTTGCCATGGGAGTAAACCTACAACAACTGATATTGCTAGGACGAAGAAGAAGAGAGTTCGCCAAATGGTATTTTTAATCGCTTTTGGAATTGTTTTCTCAGGGTTTTCACTTTCTCCTGAAGCAATTCCGATTAATTCTGTTCCTTGGAAGGAGTAATTTACTGTAATCATCGTAAGAAGAACAGCTAAAGCACCGTTTGGAAATAATCCGCCATTTTCAGTGAAATTGTGAAGCATTGGCGCTGGTTTTCCATTAAAGTCTAGTAGACCGAACATAACTGCACCACCGAGTACGATGAAAATAACAATGGTTGCGACTTTTACACTTGCGAACCAAAATTCTGCTTCTGCATATGCCTTTGCTGATAATGCGTTTACAAGAAAGAGTGCTGCTGCAAATGTAACACACCAAATCCACGAAGAAACGTCTGGAAACCAACGTTTCATTAAAATACTTACAGTTGTTAACTCTACCCCAACTGTAACAGCCCAATTTAACCAATACATCCAACCGACAACAAATCCAAAACCAGGTGAAATAAATTTGCTTGCATAGCTTTGGAATGAACCTGCTTCTGGCATAGCAACTGATAATTCACCAAGACATAACATCGTTAAATACATAACAAATCCACCGACTAAAAATGCAAGAATAGCACCACCAGGACCGGCGTTATGGACGATTTGACCAGATCCCATAAATAGGCCAGTTCCGATAACACCACCAAGTGCAATCATAAATAGGTGTCTACTTTTCATTGTTCGTTTTAAATCTGTGTGTTCTACTTGTTGATTCATATGCCCCTCACCCCGTTATTTTCTTGTATGTATGAATTTATTTTCATTCCGAGTTTTTAATCATTAGTGGGGGATGTGACACATACTCGGCTTATTTATTATGAAATGAATGGAGTATGTAAAAATGCGAACTATGATTAAATACTCTAAGAATGTTTTTATTAACAAGGTGATATCTTCACTATGTTAATTATTTTGATTTTAGCAAAAATATTCAGAAAAGTATATTGTTTTTTCTTTTTATTAAAAATAATTAGAATTTTATAATGATTAAAGTGTAAACAATAATTCACAGAATCTTTCTAGCAAACTAGTAAGAAGAAAGGTACAATGATAAGAGGTATGTCTGTAAAATAATAATTAATGGAGTTTTGTTTAAAATGAAAAAGTTAAAATATCTTTTTGTTTTTGGAATTATATGTGCTGCCGCGTTTTTTATAGGGAAAGATAAAATTATACAAAAGGCGCAAGTGTTCCGTTTAGAGTTTCTATCTGAAATGAAAGAAGCGACTATGATTGAAAATGTTCCGTTTATAAATCAGTTACCAGAATTACCTCGTGGATGTGAAGTTACAAGTTTGGCTATGTTGCTACAATACAAAGGTATACAAGTAGATAAGATGCAACTTGCTAGCGAAATTCATCGTGTTCCATTTGAACAAAATGGTTTACGTGGAAATCCTTATGAGGGGTTCGTTGGAAATATTTATACGAAGGCAGAGCCAGGATATGGTGTATATAATCAACCCATTTTTAATTTAGCAGAAAAATATGCTCCTGAAAAAGTAGTTAATTTAACAGGTAGAGACGTGCAAGATATGTATAAAGTAGTTAGTTCCGGTTCGCCAGTATGGGTCATTATTAATACAACGTTTAAGCCACTAGCCGAGAGTAGTTTTGAAACATGGAATACAAGCTCTGGCGAAGTGAAAATTACATATTATGAACATAGTGTAGTAATAGTTGGGTATGATCAAAACTTTGTATATGTAAATGATCCACTTAAAAATAATCCGCGTTTTGCTGTTCCGCGAGCAGAGTTTGAGAAAGCTTGGGAGCAAATGGGGAAACAAGCGATTACTATATTATAATACTGAAAAAGTCATCTTTTTGATGGCTTTTTATTTTTAAGTTATTATAACGGAAAATTCAGAAGATTCTTTTAAAAGTTAACAATTCACGTTATAATAACATTTAACTTGGTGAAGAAGGGGCGAAGAGAAATGGATGTTGCAAAGGAACTGGTTTTATCGAAAAATCAATTAATTGAGTGGAGAAGGCATTTTCATAAGTATCCAGAGTTATCTTTTCAAGAAGAAAAAACATCACAGTTTGTATTCGATATACTTCGAAAAATCCCATATTTAGAAGTGTCAAGACCTACTAAATATAGTGTAATGGCAAGGTTAATTGGTAAGCAACCTGGTAAAACCATCGCGGTTCGTGCTGACATGGACGCTCTTCCTATTCATGAAGAAAATGAGTTTGATTTTATTTCTACATATCCAGGTGTGATGCATGCATGTGGCCATGATGGACATATAGCGATATTACTTGGGGTCGTACATAAGTTAGTAGAAAAAAGAGAGAAGATTAAAGGTGAGATTCGTTTTCTCTTCCAACATGCAGAAGAAAACTTTCCTGGCGGTGCAGAGGAAATGGTTGCAGCGGGTGTAATGGAATGTGTGGATTATATTATTGGTGCTCACCTTTGGGCGTCGTTAGAGGTTGGTAAAATAGGTGTAATTTATGGTCCTGCAATGGCTGCTCCAGATGTTTTTAAAATTACGATAGAAGGAAAAGGTGGACATGCTGGAATCCCTCATGAAACGGTTGATAGTATTGCAATCGGTACACAAGTCGTTTCGCAACTTCAGCACATTGTATCTCGCCTCACAAATCCGTTAGATTCCCTTGTAGTATCTGTTACGCAATTTCATGCTGGGACAACCCATAATGTGATTCCAGAACAAGCGGAGATTGAAGGGACAGTGCGGAGTTTAAGACATGAGTTGCGAGAAGAAACCGAGAAAAGGATTGAACGGATTGTGAAGCATGTGACGGAATCTTACGGGGCGAAATATACATTTTCTTATGAATATGGATATCGACCGGTAGTAAATGATTATGAAGTTACAGAGATTATTGAGCAAACAGCATTACAGCTGTATGGAAGAGAGCAAGTTACTCGTTTACAGCCGACGATGGCTGGAGAAGATTTTTCAGCGTTTTTACAAAAGGCGCCAGGTACATTCTTTTTTATCGGAGCGGGAAATAACGAGAAAGGAATTATATATCCTCATCATCATCCTCGTTTTACGATTGATGAAGATGCATTACCGATTGGAGTGGAAGTCTTTGTATCATCCATTATGAATTTTATAAGTAAAGGAGAATGAGATGAAGAAAATACACGTATTAGCGCTTATTCCAGTTTTTTGTTTAATTATTGGACCCGTATTTGCTAATTCAGTTACTCCTTACGTATTAGGGATGCCATTTTTATTGTTTTGGATATTGTTATCGGTACTCATTACGTCTCTTTGTATGGGGCTTGTGTACGTATTTGATCCTGCTAATAAGGGGGATGTAAAATGACCGCCTTACTTATCATTATTTTATTTTTGTTTCTCGCACTATTTTTAGGAATTCGGGCACAACATGGAAAAGATATGAATTTAGAGCAATGGTCAGTTGGTGGAAGAGGATTTGGCACTATTTTTGTTTTTCTTCTTATGGCAGGTGAAATTTATACGACGTTCACATTTTTAGGTGGAAGTGGATGGGCGTATAGTAAAGGAGCACCTACTTTCTATATTTTAGGTTATGGTGCATTAGCTTATATTTTATCTTACTTTTTATTGCCGCCAGTTTGGAAGTATGCGAAAGAGCATAATCTTGTGTCGCAGCCAGATTTTTTTGTGAAGAAATATAGGAGTCAGACACTTGGCATTATCGTTTCTATTATTGGGGTTATTTCGATTATCCCCTATCTTGTTTTACAGTTAAAAGGATTAGGAATTATCGTTTCGGAAGCGTCTTATGGAAGGGTATCACCAGTTATTGCAGTGTGGATTGGTGCAATTGTTATAACGATATATGTAATGGTTTCAGGTATACACGGCTCTGCTTGGACAGCCGCTTTGAAGGATATTATGATCCTGTTTATCGTTATGTTTTTAGGTATATATTTACCATATCATTATTACGGAGGATTTCAGCCGATGTTCGAAGCGGTAGAAGCAGCGAAACCAGGATTTTTATCTTTACCTGATGAAGGGATGAGCATTTCTTGGTTTGTTTCTACTATTGTATTAACAGCTCTCGGTTTCTATATGTGGCCCCATACATTTGCTTCTGCTTTCTCTGCAAAAAATGAAAAAGTATTTAGGAAAAACGCGGCGATCATGCCCCTTTATTCTTTAGTATTGCTTTTCGTATTTTTTGCAGGCTTTGCTGCCATACTGCAAGTTCCAGGGTTAAAGGGAGGGGATGTAGACCTTTCGTTATTCCGTCTCGCTCTTCAAACATTTGATCCATGGTTTATTGGGATTATTGGTAGTGCAGGAGTATTAACAGCATTAGTTCCGGGTTCCATGCTTGTTATGGCGGCGTCGACTTTATTAGCAAAAAACATTTACCGAACAATGGTCCCATCTGCTTCAGATCGACAAGTTGCAAAAGCTGCGAAATTATTTGTTCCTGTAGTAACGCTTGTAGCTGTTTTGTTCACTTTTAAAGGTGGAGAAACGATAGGGGCACTTCTTTTAATGGGATATAGTATAGTGACACAACTTTTCCCTGCACTTGTATGTAGTTTGTTTCCACGTCAAGTTATTACGAAGCAAGGGGCAATTGCAGGGATGGGGATTGGGTTGTTAGTGGTCGCATATATTACTTTATCTGGTTCAACTATAGCTACGATGTTTCCAGCTTTCCCTCAATATATAAAAGATTTAAATGTAGGTATAGTCGCATTGTTAATGAATATGATTGTGATGTTTATCGTTAGCGGGTTCACGAGAAATGTGTCTATAAAGACAGACAATATAATAGTAGAAAAGTAATCCGTGTGCTAGAGCTATCTTTGAAAAGAGATAGCTCTTTTTTGTATATATTTCCTTCTATTAGCGGAATCTAACTAAAAACTTGTTGAAAAGGAAGTTAGGTGGGGGAATTGTTAGAGTTAAAAGGTAACTTATTTGAAATTATGAAAGAAATTAGGGATGAGTTAGGTTCGCCTAATGATTTAACAATTAGGGAAGTTGCTCTTGCAGGTAGTCTTACACGTTGTGCGGTTGTGTTTTTATGTGGATTAACAGATAAGGATAATGTTTATAAATACGTCGTTCGTACACTGCAATATGAAGAAGTTTCAAATGAAGCAGCTGTTGTTCAAACGTTATTGGATCGTTTTATTTCTATTGCAGAAGTTGGTAAGAAGACAACGTTTCCGGATATTATAAATGCGATTTTAGCAGGAGATACAGTTATATTAATCGATAATATTCAAAACGCTATCGTGATTAATAGTAGAGCTTGGGAAAAAAGAAGTTTAGAACCGCCAGTAACAGAAGATTTAATACGTGGACCGAGGATTGGATTAAATGAAGATATTAACGTGAATAAAATGTTAATTCGCCGTAGTTTACGTGACCCGAAGTTACGGTTTCAATCTTATATTATGGGGAAGCGATCGCAGAAAGAAGTAACCCTAGTATATATAGAAGATATTATTAATCCTTATATTGTGAAAGAGCTAGATCGGCGTCTTCAATCAATAGAGACAGATGTCGTTTTTGAGACGGGTACGATTGAGCAATTAATTCAAGATAATAATTTGTCACCGTTTCCGCAGTTTTTGAATACAGAAAGGCCTGATAATATTGTGGCCTCATTAGCGAAAGGAAAGGCAGCTATTTTGGTGGACGGCTCACCGTTTGCCCTTATAGCTCCGCTAGTATTTGTTGATATTTTTCAATCTGTGGAAGATCACTATGAGCGTTGGGTAATTGGAACTTTATTAAGAATTTTGCGGATGGGTTCGGGTATTGCTGCTGTTTTATTACCTGCCATGTACGTAGCGCTTGTATCGTATCATCAAGGGCTTATTCCATCTAAATTAGCTTATTCTATTGCGGGAGCGAGAGAAGGGGTACCATTTCCGGCATATATAGAAACGTTAATGATGGCATTAACGATGGAGTTAATACGAGAAGCGGGAATTAGGTTGCCAAAACCGATGGGGCAAACAATTGGGATTGTAGGTGGTCTCGTAATTGGAGAAGCTGCGGTGAACGCAGGGATTGTAAATCCATTTTTAGTAATTATTATTGCAGTTACTGCAATTGCTACATTTTCACTGCCTGTATATAGCATTACAATTACGTTTCGGATTTTACTTTTTGTCTTTGTTTTAGCGGCGACTGCTTTTGGGCTATATGGAATTATTTTAGCCCTTATTGCACTTGCGGTTCATATTACGAATTTGAAGAGTGTTGGGGTGCCATATACAACGCCTATTG
Source organism: Bacillus sp. BB081 (assembly GCF_008368895.1). NCBI lineage: Bacteria > Bacillati > Bacillota > Bacilli > Caryophanales > Bacillaceae > Bacillus > Bacillus sp. BB081. Next base: position 12,710 of record NZ_QOZX01000022.1, on the reverse strand, counting down.
CTCCTGCATTTTATAAAGATTGGCAAGAAGAACTTATTCGTATGCCAAAATCGATGTTGAAAGATAGACCAGAGTACTTACAAACGAAAGATTCTACAATACGTCCAAAGGAGCGAGAGTAATTGAAACCATTTGAATATGGGGATGAAGAAATTGGATCTCGGGAACTTGGTTTTGCGGTATCGTCGACAATTATTGGGATAGGTGCATTGTCTATGCCGCGAGATATTGCTATGCAAACCTTATTTTCAGACGGTTGGATTATTTTGCTTTTGGGTGGATTGATATGCGCGGTTTTAGGTTGGTTTGTAACGAGGGTAGCTATTTTATTCCCGAAACAAAACTTTGTTCAATATACGAGTGCGCATTTGACAAAGCCTGTTGCATACACAATTAGTAGCATTTTAGTATTAACGTTTGCTGCTTTGACAGCATATGAGTCACGAATGATTGCAATTATTTCACAAACGTATTTATTTAGTGATACACCGATACAACTACTGTCTTTCTTCTTCTTATTAGTCGTTATTTATGGAATAGCAGGATCAAGAGCTGCCTTATTAAGGTTAAATGTTCTATTCTTGCCTATCGTTTTAATTGCGATAGTGCTTCTTTCTTTATTGAATATAAATTTAATGGAAATAAATAATTTACTACCAGCTTTTCAAACGAATATTAGTCAATATGCAGTTGGCGTTAAAAATTCTATCTTTACGTTTATTGGATTTGAGGTAGCTTTATTTTATGCTGTGTTGCTGAATGATAAGACAGCGAAAAAAGCGCCAATGGCAGTTGCAAAAGCGGTGATAGTAAACGTGTTGTCATACATTTTAATATATGTAACTTGTATTAGTGTTTTTACGTATATGACAACGCGTGGATTGACATATCCAACAATTGAATTAGGGAAAGAAATTGAAATTGGTGGGGGTTTTTTAGAAAGGTTTGATGCAATTTTTTTTACTACTTGGATTATTACTATTTATAACACGACAGCAATGTATTATGACGTCGCATCTTTATTGTTTTGTGCTATGTTTCCGAAAGTGAAGAAACATATTTTTATTTTCGTAAGTGCCCCTATTATTTTTATGGTGAATATGATACCGAGTAGTTTAAATGATTTGTCAAATTACGGTACGTATTTAGCTTGGATAGATATGGGGTTTGTTGTGTTAGCACCTTTGCTCGTTTTTATTGTATATAAAATAAAAAGAAGGAATGGTGGAAATGAAACACCTTCTTAAAATCATAATGGTTATGGTTTTAGCTGGATCTATTAGTGGGTGCTCTGAGCTAGAAGAAATAGAAGAAAGGGGATTTGTAGTAGGTGCAGCCTATGATATTGTGAAAAAAAAGAAATCAAATCCAATTATGAAAGGGACGTATCAGATGGTACTTCCCAGTAAGTTAGCGCAGCAAGGTGGCCAAAGCGGTGGAGATAGTGAAAATTATATTAATGTTAGTGCGAAGGCAGATAGTGTCTTTGAGCAAATACGAATTATTGCCAAAAAAATTAGTCGCTCACTATTCTTTCCGCACATACAAGTGATAATTTTTTCTAAAGATTTATTATCGAATCCATATGTTTTACAAAATACGTTAGATGTATATATTCGTGATCATGAGATGAGAAGAAATATACGTTTGTTCGTTTCTAAGAAAAATGCAGAAGCTATTTTAAAGCAGAGCGCTAAGCCTGAAAATTTACCGGCGCAGTATATTGATATGTTAGCTGAGCATCCTCCGAAAAATGCTCAAATGATTGAAGCTGCAAGAATTGGTGAGGTACAGCAAAAAATGATTGCTAACCAAAGTTTTGTATTACCTATTCTTGAACTAACAAAACAAGGGGTGCAAATGAACGGGGCGGCGTTATTTCGTGGAAAAGATAATAAGTGTGTAGGCAGTTTGAATGGAGAAGAAACATTAGGAATGAATTATGTAATAGGTAAAAAAATTGGAGGGTTCTTTACTATCCGTAAACAAGGTCAGCTTGTTACATACGAAATTCATAAGATGCGCCGAAAGATTAAAGTATCTACGGAAAATGCTACAAAACCGAAGTTTGATATCCATTTATCTTTGGAAGGGACTTTAGCAGAGTTACATTTTAGTGATCATAAACAAATTATGAATGAAAAGCGATTAAAGAAAACCATTGCGGAAGAAATGGAGAAGCGTATCCAAAAATCGATTAAGCTTGTTCAAAAAAAATATAAGGTAGATGTATTAGCGTTAGGAGAAGTATATAAGCGGCATAATTATAAAGAATGGAAGAAGATAGATAAGAATTGGGATCAAGGCGAAAATTACTTTAGTAATGCTGAAATTACTGTTCATGTTCATCCAACAATTGAACATTCAGGTTCCGCCTTACCGAAAAGAGTGAAATAAGGTGATGTAAGTTGTTTACTGGATTAGGGATTAGTTGCACGATATTAATGGCAGTTCTTCCGGGAGCCGTATACTTTATTCATAAGAAACTCACAACGTATGGAGCACAGCCTTGGAATACTGATGCACAAAAAAAGAAACCTGAATGATATCAGGTTTCTTTCGCGCAAAGCAAATGTGAAGGGGGATACCTTCTATGTATGCTTTGCTTTTATACAAGCCCTAACCAATGTACCAACTGTGTAGAGAGGAATGTCACAACAATGGCGATAACGGTAGGGATTGCAAACGATAAGAATGTCCATTTTGCACTTTTTGTTTCTTTATATATGTTAACCAGTGTTGTTCCACATGGGAAATGAAGAAGTGAGAACAACATTGTGTTTAACGCTGTTAACCAAGTCCAACCATTTTCTAAGAATAGATTTTTAATTTGATTAAAATCATCTATTTCAGTTAAAGCTCCAGTTGATAAATAAGACATTAATAAAATCGGGATAACAATTTCATTCGCTGGTAGTCCAAGAATGAATGCAGCTAGAATAAAACCGTCAAGTCCTAACATTTTAGCAAATGGATCTAGGAAGTTTACAAAATACATAAGTAAGCTTGTGTCACCGATGAAAATGTTAGCAAGTAACCAAGTTAATGCAGCCGCAGGAGCAGCTACAACGACAGCTCGTTTTAAAACATAAATTGATTTATCGAGTGTTGCACGCACAATTGTATTCCAAACCTTTGGCTTACGGTACGGCGGTAACTCAAGTGTGTAGTGAGTTGGCACACCTTTTAAAGCTGTCTTTGATAGTACCCAAGAAACGGTTAATGTCATAATAACACCAATTACAACCATTCCAACTACAACGCCAGCGGTAACTAATGTTTGCATACTACCTGTATAACCAGCGGCCATAAATAATGAAGCCATTAAAATTAACATAGGCCAGCGACCGTTACAAGGAACGAAGTTGTTTGTTAAGATTGCAAGCATACGTTCACGTGGTGATTCAATAATACGTGTTGACATAATAGCGGCTGCATTACAACCAAAGCCCATTGCCATTGTTAAAGATTGTTTGCCATGTGCACCGGAGCGTTTAAATAAGCGATCCATATTAAAAGCGACACGTGGTAAATATCCGTAGTTTTCTAATAGTGCGAACATAGGGAAAAAGATTGCCATAGGTGGCAACATAACGCTAATAACAGCACCGATACCACGGAATAAACCAAGTATTAAAATGCCATGTAGCCATTCGGGTGCATGTGCTGCCTGGAACCAAGATGTTAAATATCCTTCGGTCCATCCGAAAAACTCAGCAATCATATCAGATGGTACGTTAGCACCTGCAATTGTAAGATAAAAAATAATAGATAAAATACCGAGCATAATTGGAAATCCCCAGATTGGAGATGTGAAAATTTTATCTAGTTTTTCAGAACGATACAATTTATCAGTATTTGTATATTGAACAGACTCTTTACATATGCTTGCAGATGTTCGATAAATATCTCCGACAATATCATCTCGTATATCTTCTTTTGAGAGTGCTTGTGCATGTTGAATAATATAGTCTAATGGAAGAGCTTTACTGGCTGAGTGAGATTCCATTCATTACGACCTCCCTTACAAGTGGTTCATTATGGTGTTTTTGAAGTGTAGTTAAGAAATTTTTATCTCCATCTAATATACGTAACGCAATCCAACGTGCTGGATACGTATCACCGAACACTTTATAAATTTGTGGTTCTAATTCCTGAATCATATTTTCGATTTTTTCACTGTAAGAAATTTTAATTGGTGTTGGAATTAATTTTTTATTTGCTACTTTAGCGATAACACTTAGCAAATGTCCAATACCTACTCGGTTACGAGCAGAAATCTTAACTACAGGTACACCGAGCGATTTTGCTAATTTCTTTTCAGCAATAACGATGCCTTTTTTCTCCGCTTCATCAATTAAATTAATACAAATGACTACATTGCTTGTCATTTCCATCACTTGGAGGGCTAAATTTAAATTTCTTTCCATTGCAGTTGCATCTATAACAACTACAGTTACTTCTGGTTTTTCAAATATAATATAATCTCTTGCTACTTCTTCATCCGCAGAATTTGAATATAGTGAGTAAGTTCCAGGTAAATCTATTAATGTATATTTACTGCCGTTATGTTCATATTCCCCTTCAGCTTTTAAAACAGTTTTTCCCGTCCAGTTTCCAGTATGTTGTTTTAAGCCTGTTAAAGTATTAAATAATGTACTTTTCCCGGTATTCGGGTTGCCAGCTAAAGCAATGCGATGTTTGCTCATCTGAAATCATCTCCTATTAATACCCCGAAAATAAGGGAACTTTCTTCCTTACGTAGTGCAATAGTTGTGTTGCTTACTTGATAAGCGACCGGATCTCCGAGAGGACTGCGCTGTAATACTTTAATTGTTGCCCCAGGAATAAATCCTAAGTCTAATAACCGCCGTTTCATAGTTCCTTCTAATTGTATCTTCTCAATTTGTACGAACTCTCCTGTCTTAAATTCGGAAAGTGGTTTTGTATTAGCCGATACCATAAAAGTTACCTCATCTCTATATTGTTAGTTTAAGTCTAAAAAGTTTCCTTAGGTAAACTTTTTGTTAGTAATATAGTAGACTACATTGGATGATGCTGTCAATTGGTACTTTAAAAATATTCATTTATTTTTAGAATTGTTCCAATTTATTTAGTTGTACTAAAAAATATTACTGAAATTCTGTTTAATGTAAATAAAGTAAGAGTGTAAAAGTTAAAAAATACAATGGATTTGTAAATGTATCTTTAACTAAAAGGGGAAAAGAGCGAAAAATATTTACATTGAATTTACATTGTTAAGAATAAATTTACATTACAGCTTAATTAGTGTGGATTTTGTTGGATTCTTTAACTATAAATGTTGGGATTCCTAGCTTTTAAGGGTTATTATCGTCATTTACTTAAAATTAAAAATTGCTTAACACTCACATAATATTGTTGTCCTACAATGAATTTGTGTTCGAAAGAAAATGAATTCGAAAAGTGATAATCCAAATGGGGGTACAAGACATGATTATGAAAAAAGGTATTAAATTTTCTTTAGCGGCTTTAGTGGTGGCAGGAGCGTTAGTTGGATGTGGGAAAGCAGATGATACAGCTAGTAAAGAACCTGCTAAAGGAAGCGATAATACAAAACAAGAATTATCAGGTACGATTGCAGCAGCTGGTTCTACAGCTCTTCTACCTCTTGCGGAGGAAGCTGGAAAGAAATTCATGGAGAAAAATTCAAAAGTTTCTATTCAAGTGCAAGGTGGCGGTAGTGGAACTGGGATTAACCAAGTAGCATCGGGTGCAGTACAAATTGGTAATTCAGATGTTCCGTCGGGAGATAAAATAAAAGATGCTGAAAAAGCGAAAGAATTAGTAGATAACAAGGTTGCGGGTATTGCATTCGCACTTGTCGTAAATAAAGATGTAAAAGTTGATAACTTAACAGTGCAACAAGTACAAGATATCTTCACTGGGAAAGTAACAAACTGGAAAGAGGTAGGCGGGAAAGATGAAAAAATCAACGTAATTAACCGTCCAGCTTCATCTGGTACACGTGCTACATTTGAAAAGACAGTTATGAAGGAAGCGAAAATTAACGATGGAACTGGTACAACACAAGATTCTAACGGTGCAGTAGAGCAAGCAATCAATTCTACTCCAGGTTCAGTAAGTTATTTAGCAATGTCTTACATGGTTGGCGATAAAAAAGGTGCGCTACAAACAGTGAAAATTGATGGTTCTGAACCAAAAGTTGAAAACATTTCGTCTGGTAAATATCCATTCTGGTCTTACGAGTACATGGTAACAAAAGGTGAAGCGAAAGAAGCAACGAAAGCTTACATTGATTATGTAAAAGGCAAAGACTTTGAAAAGCAAGTAGAAGATATGGGTTACATCCCAATGTCTAAATTAAATAAGTAATAAATTTTTATGGGGCTGGCTGCAAGGCCAGTCCTGTTCATTTCAATCTATGAAGTGGGGTCTGACCTGTGATGAAGGGGAAAAAACAAATTAATTACGTAAAAAGTGAATATATAGGAAGATCGCTTGTTACGTTTTGTGGTATTTTTATTGTTTTAATTACATTAGCTATTATTGCGTTTATTTGCGGTAAAGGTATTCAATCTTTTACACAAAGTGGTATCTCATTTACTGAGATGTTAACATCGACAAAATGGAATCCAAATGCTGACGAAGGAACCTTCGGGGCTTTGATTTTTATTGTAGGTTCAACGGTGGTTTCGTTAGGTGCGGTTATTATTAGTGCGCCAATTGCTATAGCTCTTGCTATATTCATGAATTTAATTTCGCCGAAGTTTGGAAATAAAGTATTGAAGCCCGTTTTAGAATTATTAGTTGGTATTCCTTCGGTTGTATACGGATTATTAGGGGTTACGATTTTAGTGCCGCTATTACGTGATTCGTTCGGGGGAGTGGGATTTAGTTTAATTGCAGGTATTGTTGTATTAAGTATTATGATTTTACCTACTATTGCTAGTATCGCTTCTGATGCAATACGCTCTGTTCCATTTGATTATTTAGAAGCTTCTTACGGTCTAGGATCAACGAAATGGCAAGCGGTTAGCCGAGTGATTGTTCCTGCTGCGAAAAAAGGAATTTTAACAGGTGTTGTTTTAGGTTTAGCGCGTGCTTTTGGTGAAGCATTAGCGGTTCAAATGGTAATCGGGAACACAATTAAATTACCAGAAGGAATATATAGTCCGACAGCGACGTTAACTGGTATTTTGACAATGGACATGACAAATACATTGAACGGAACTGCTTGGAATAATGCGCTATGGACTTTAGCGATGATTTTACTTGTTATTTCATTCCTGTTTATTTTAGTAATTCGAGCGATTGGGCAAAGAGGTGAGCGATAATAATGAATGCAAGAACGGTAAATAAAATTTGGACAGGTATCTTTTACGCAGTTGCAGCTTTAGTTGTAGCTCTGCTAGTATTCTTAGTGTTTGAAATTTTGCAAAAGGGATGGGGATTTTGGGATCCTAATTTCTTGTTTGGAGAACCAAGTAATACAAGAGCTGGTGGTGGGATTGGTCCGCAGTTATTCAATTCCTTCTACATGCTTGTTATAACGCTTGTTATATCTATTCCTCTTGGGTTAGGTGCTGGAATATATTTAGCAGAGTACGCAAAACAAGGGCGTTTTTTAAATTTTGTTCGTTTATGTATTGAGACAATGGCGTCTTTACCTTCTATTGTTGTTGGTTTATTCGGTTTGTTAGTGTTCGTTACAATGACAGGCTGGGGATACACAGTAATGGGTGGTGCTCTTGCTCTAACTATTTTAAACTTACCAGGTTTAACACGTGTTTGTGAAAATGCAATTTCAGAAGTTCCTCATAATGTAAAAGAGGCGAGTCTTGGATTAGGTGCAACGAAGTGGCAAACGATTGCTCGTATTATTATTCCGTCGTCATTACCGCAAATTATTACAGGTATTATTTTAGCGGCGGGTCGTATATTTGGTGAAGCGGCAGCGTTAATTTACACAGCGGGTTTAACATCCCCGATTTTAAATTCAGCGGCGGACTTCTCAAGTCCTGCGCATCCTTTAAATCCATTTAGACCAGCTGAAACGTTAGCGGTTCACATTTGGAAGTTAAATTCTGAAGGAGTTATTCCGGATGCAAAGTTGATTGCGACAAAATCTGCAGCTGTATTAATTATTATGGTATTACTATTCAACGTTATTTCACGCTTAGTAGCATCTGTATTGCACAAACGTTTTACAGGAACGAAAAGAAAAAGTAAACCGACGAAGAAAGTAAAAGCGGCATAAATGATAAAGAGGAACTCTCTATTTATAAGTAGGGAGTTCTTTTTGTATTTTAATATAGAAGGAATGGATGTAAGGATTGTTGAATTTGTAATTGATTATATAGATGAATAGGTGCGGATGAGAGGGGAAGTTACTTTGTTTTTTCTACAAATGTCAGGATTTCCAGGATCGGGAAAATCCACAGTTTCTAAGTATATAGCGAAGTTAACAGGTGCTGTAATTATAGATCATGACGTTTTGAAATCAGCGTTGTTACAATCATTAGAAATGAAAGGGATTGAATCGACGATTGTTGGAGGAGTATCATACGATATTGAATGGGTATTGATTGATTCTTATTTAGAACAAGGGCATAGTGTGATATTGGATAGTCCATGTTTATATGAAGGGATGGTTGAAAAGGGAATGAAACTGTCTAATAAACATGGTGTAAAATATAAATATATCGAATGTTATCTTAATGATATGGAAGAGATTAACAACAGACTACAAACACGTAAGCGTATGGTCAGTCAGATTGGACTAGTAGGTTCGGAAGTAGCTTTTAAAAAATGGTTAGATGGTAGTGAAAGACCTTTAAATAGTGAATATCTTATTGTGGATTCTAGTGAACCTCTAGAGCGGTATGTGGAAAAAATGATGGATTATATGAGTAGGTAGAGAAAAAGCGTTATCTTCATTCATGAAGATAACGCTTTTTCTTTTAAATATCAGGTGTTTCTGTGGAAGTGCTTATTTTTCTACGAGAGCGTCTTTTTCTCCCGATTTTATCCAATAATTCATACATAACTGGAACGACTACTAATGTAAGAACGGTTGAGACCGCTAAACCACCGATAACAACGACTGCCAAACTTTTTGATACCATGCTTCCTGCTTGCGATTGACCAAATAGGAGAGGAAGCATCGCGACGATCGTTGTTATAGCCGTCATAATAATTGGGCGTAATCTAGTGGAACCCGCTTCTAGTAAGGCATCTCTTGTTTCCATGCCGTGTTCCCGATTTTGTTGCACTCTTTCTATTAATACAATAGCGTTTGTAACGACAATCCCGATTAACATTAATGCGCCGATCAAGGAATTTACATCAACAGGTGTTCCTGAAATGATTAATCCTAAAATACCGCCGACAGCTGCTAATGGCAAGGAGAACAAAATTGCAAAAGGGGCGCGCGCCTGTCCGAAGGTGATAACCATAATTAAATATACAATCCCGATTGCAATCCCCATAATTTTGAATAGGTCTGTGAAGTTTTCTTGCATAGATTCAGTTGCACCTGCAATAGTTACTTTGGCGCCGCTAGGCAAATCTAAGTTAGCTATCACTTCGTTTACTTCTGTGCTTACTTTGCTTAAATCTTCATTAGACGCCTCTGCAGTAATTTGAATCGTTTCTTTCCCATCTTTATGGAAAATTTCTGTTTGAAGTTGCTTTTCTGAAATAGTTGCTATGTCTTTTAAAGGAATTGGTCCATTAATAGGTGATAATATGTTTGTGTTTAAAATGTCTTCTCGTTTAGTAATGTTTTCTTTTTTGTGTTCTATCATAATAGTTGTTTTTTCATTATTGATTGAAACTTCACCAATAGGTGATTTCTTCATAAGGAATGCCACTTGTTGAGCTGCTAATTCTGGTGTTAATCCTAGTTGTTCGGCTTTTGTTTGATCAATATGGATTTGCCATTCTTTCTTAGAGTCTTCTAAATTCGTTTTTACTTTAGAAAGAGCATCCATATCTTTTAGTTTTGTTTCAACGAGAGTAGCAGCCTCTTTTAAATTCGTTTCGTTAGTTGCTGTTACGTTGAATTGCAAAATGTTGCCACCACCAGAGCTTGAATAACTTGTTTTTATATAATCTAGTTCAGCAGGCTCAAAAGCTTTATGTTCTTTCTTTAACTCTTTAATATATTGATCAATATCAGAGCCTTTCTTGAAGACTACAAATATACTGGCAAGATTATTTTTTGTCGTTTGTCCCCATTGTGCATCTTCTGCGCTAGATCCCATTCGTAAAATAACATCTGTTACATCCGAATTAGAAAGTAATTTCTTTTCGAAATCGAAGGCTTTTTGTTTTTGCGTTTCAGGAGCGTAATCAGCTGGGAAAGTCATATTAATAGATAACATTGTGTCGTCTTCAGATTTTATGTTCGCTTTCGGTAGTAATACATAGGCTGCAATTGATCCTGCGAATAATAAAAAGGCGGTAAGTAGAATAATGAATTTATGCGAAAGAGCCCACTTTAATGTAGCGACATATCGTGGTGAAGAACTTGGCTTTTTGTGTTTTGTTTTTTTGAGTAGTAAAAACGCCATAAGTGGAACAACTGTTAGTGCAACGATTAAGGATGATAGTATAGAATATACAACTGCTAATACCATAGGTAACATTAATTTTCCGATTACTCCTGATACGAGGCCGATAGGTAAGAAAACAGCGACTGTTGTTAAAGTAGAAGAAGTAATTGCGACGGCGACCTCTTTCGTTGCATCGAGAATAATATCTTTAGAGAAAGATTCTTTTTGTAAACGACGGAAAATATTCTCGATGACAACGATACTATCATCGACGAGACGTCCAACTGCAACTGCTAAACCACCAAGCGTTAAGGTGTTAAGTGTGATGTTAGATTGGTGTAGTAAAAAGAGTGTTAATAAAATAGATAATGGAATACTGACAACGGCGATGAGTGTCGTTCGGAAGTTACGCAAAAAGATTAAGATAATTAGAGTTGCAGCAATTGCTCCAAGAATTACTTCTTTGCCCATACTAGTAACAGCATTTTCAACTTGCTCATGAGTTGAGGCTAAAAGTTTAATAGAAAACTGATCTTTATATTGTTTACTTATATCTTTGATTTTCTTATCGATTTCCTTTCCGATTGCAACTGCATTTTTACTTGGCTCTTTCATGATGATTAATCCGGTTCCTTCTTCTCCGTTTATATGTGAGATTGTATCGTAGTGTTGTTTAAGTTCAATTTGAGCAACATCTTGTAATTTTACTTGAGGTGCAACGGTTATGTTTTTAATATCATCTACATTTTTTATATCCCCAATGACACGAAGGTTATATTCTTCTTTATTAACGGTAACGGCTCCAGCTGGAGTGGACGTTTCTTTTCCTTGTAAAACTTTTAATATTTGCTCGGTTGTTACGTTTTTATCTTTTAATTGGTTTGGGTCTAGTACGATAGATAATTCAGAAGTTGATTTTCCGAAAAACATAACGTTGGCAACGCCATCAATGCTTTCGAGTTGTGGTACGATTTCTTTTTCGATTTGTTTTTCATCTGCTTTTGAAAATCCATTTTGCTTCTGGATTGCAATTTGAGCGAGTGGAATCATAGAAGTATTTAATTGGCTTACTACGGGTTTCGTTGCATCTTTAGGTAATTTAATTGTATTAATGGCTTTTTCAACTTCGCGTGCTGCATCTTTCATATTTGCTTTGGATGTATACGCGATATCGATGCGTGATAATCCCTCGTGCGTAGAAGAGGTGATGCTGTCGATGTGTTCTAAGTTGCGAAATTGTTTTTCGAGGGGATCAGTTACTTCTTTCGTCATCGCTTCAGCGTCGAGTCCTTGAGATAAGGTTGTGACAGTGACTGCTGGATTATCGATGCTTGGTAAAAATTCCATAGGTAATTTAGAGCCGGAATAAATGCCGAGTATGGAAATGAGAAAAACCATGATGATAACAGCGGCGCGGTTTTTTAATGAGAACTTTGTTAACCTATCCATAAAGTGATTCCTCCATTGGTTTATTTATAGTTGAGTACGTCCTTTCTTACTATATAACAAAAAATGGATATTTTTCATTAATTAAATGTAAAAAAATTCTAAAAATATTCTTAAGTTAATATTTTTGTTGGGATGTCTTTAGTTAGCGCGCTATTCGCTGGGTGATAAGACCTTTGCTTCAAAATTCGGTTGGATTCGTCTGATCTGTTAATAATCTTCGGGAAGAACAAAATCAAAGATCAGCATGTTCGCTTTATTATAGAAAGTGAACATGCTGATTGGAGAGGGAAGTGCTGAATCTATTTTTTTAGTTTGGATTGATTTGTTTTTTTATATTGTTAGTCTATAGAGAAGTAAATGATCAGGGCTTTAATATAGAAGAGAATGAAAATCTAGGAAGGGGTTATGAAATACAGTTTGGTTAACTAGAGTGTATTGGTATACAATTTAAATAGCTGTTTTCCATAGATGGGATGAGGTGTCTCTATATAGAAGAAAGTAGGATGGATATTTTTTTGTGTTTTTTTTAAAAAAACACTTGTTATTTAAAAATCATGATGGTATATTAATAAACGTCGCTGATGCGGAAACGCAGAAAACGACAAAAAAGAAATTTTAAAACGTAGTTGACATCGAAAAATGAAGATGTTAATATGGTGAAGTCGCTTCTGAAGCGGCAGACAAGTTCTTTGAAAACTGAAC
>NZ_QOZX01000021.1:0-124728 GCF_008368895.1 Bacillus sp. BB081 | reverse complement strand
AGTAGGACGTCGCCAAGCAAAAACCTAAGTCGATTCGACTTAGGTTTTTTTGTGTTTATTTTTATGTATCACCTGTTAAAATTCATAAATTTAGTAATCTTAAAGAATGAAAATGAGGCTATTTAAAGTACTAGCAATGATTTTTTATTTTCTAGGTTTTCCGAGTGTTCCTAAAATAATCTCTATGATAGGAAACGTTATTTCTACCACAAGTATATATTTTAAAAAGTGGGATGATATAAATAAGTATTCAATCATTACAGCAATGACTGCGATAAAAAGGAAGACAATAATGAAAATAGTGTAGTTCGTTTTTTCATTATTGTCTTCCTTATAAATAAAATGAATATAAACGATATGCTTTATATTAAAGCATACGAAATAAGTATACAAACCGTTATGTGTACAATAGATCTCTAGAAATATATATTCTAATTTCTTATCCTTCTTGCATATAGTTACAATTATTCTTTTGAATATAACTAAAACACGAACGTTATTGGTGAGTAATAAAAAAACATTCGATTATTTGTTGACATTGTTTATGAAATATTGTTAATATAGCCATAGAAAGAATAATATATAAGACCTCATATAATCGCGGGGATATGGCCTGCAAGTCTCTACCTAACGACCGTTATTCGTTAGACTATGAGGGAAAGTCACTCGGTATTTTTCTATTCACAAGGGATACGTATGCCTGAGTAGAGCGCTTTCTCTCATAGTAAAAGAGAAACTGTTCTATTTCAGGCTTTTTTTATTTGAATCGGGGGGATTCTAATATGAAATCACTAGTTGGAGTCATAATGGGAAGCACGTCAGACTGGGAAACAATGAAATATGCTTGTGACATTTTAGATGAATTAAATATACCGTATGAGAAAAAAGTTGTATCTGCTCATCGGACTCCGGATTATATGTTTGAATATGCAGAGACGGCTCGTGAACGTGGGTTGAAAGTTATTATTGCTGGAGCTGGTGGAGCAGCGCATTTACCAGGAATGGTTGCAGCGAAGACGAATCTTCCTGTAATTGGAGTTCCAGTTCAATCAAAAGCGTTAAACGGCTTAGATTCATTATTATCCATCGTCCAAATGCCAGGAGGGGTTCCAGTTGCAACTGTTGCAATTGGTAAGGCTGGTTCAACAAATGCTGGTTTACTTGCTGCACAAATACTTGGATCATTCCATGATGATATACATGATGCATTAGAATTGAGAAGAGAAGCAATTGAAAAAGATGTGCGCGAAGGTAGTGAGCTAGTATGACGAGAATCATTTTACCTGGAAAAACAATCGGCATTATTGGAGGCGGCCAGCTAGGAAGAATGCTGGCATTGGCAGCTAAGGAGATGGGATATAAAATTGCTGTTTTAGATCCTACAAAAAATTCACCATGTGCACAAGTTGCTGATATTGAAATTGTTGCACCATATGACGATTTAAAAGCAATTCAGCATTTAGCGGAGATTAGTGATGTTGTCACATATGAATTTGAGAATATTGATTATAGATGTTTACAATGGCTTGAAAAACATGCTTACTTACCGCAAGGCAGTCAGTTGTTAAGTAAAACACAAAATCGTTTTACAGAAAAGAATGCGATTGAGAAAGCTGGGCTACCAGTAGCAACGTATAGATTAGTTCAAAATCAAGATCAGCTTACTGAAGCAATTACTGAGTTATCATATCCTTCCGTCTTGAAAACGACCACAGGCGGATATGATGGGAAAGGTCAAGTTGTTTTAAGAAGTGAGGCTGACGTTGATAAAGCGCGAGAGCTTGCGAATGCAGCAGAGTGTATTTTAGAGAAATGGGTGCCTTTTGAAAAAGAAGTATCAGTTATTGTGATTCGTAGTGTAAGTGGTGAAACGAAAGTATTTCCGGTAGCGGAAAATATTCATGTAAATAACATTTTGCATGAATCTATCGTTCCAGCTCGCATTACAGAAGAACTTTCTCAAAAAGCAATTGCTTATGCAAAAGTGCTCGCGGATGAACTAGAACTTGTGGGAACACTAGCGGTAGAGATGTTTGCTACAGCTGATGGTGAGATTTACATTAATGAATTGGCACCAAGACCTCACAATTCAGGACACTATACACAGGATGCATGTGAAACGAGTCAATTCGGTCAACATATTCGAGCAATCTGTAATTTGCCTCTTGGAGAAACAAATTTGTTAAAACCAGTTGTCATGGTAAACATTTTAGGCGAACATATAGAAGGGGTCCTAAGACAAGTGAATAGATTAACCGGGTGCTATTTACACTTGTATGGAAAAGAAGAAGCAAAAGCGCAGCGAAAAATGGGGCATGTTAATATTTTAAATGATAATATTGAAGTCGCTCTAGAAAAAGCGAAGAGTTTGCATATTTGGGACCATCAAGAACAACTGTTGGAGGGAAAAAGATGATTAGTCGTTATACACGCCCAGAAATGGGTGCAATTTGGACGGAAGAGAACAAATTTAAAGCGTGGTTAGAAGTTGAGATTTTAGCTTGTGAAGCATGGGCTGAGCTTGGCGATATTCCAAAAGAAGATGTTAAAAAAATTCGTGAGCATGCATCATTTGATATTGATCGTATTTATGAAATTGAAAAAGAGACACGTCATGATGTAGTTGCATTCACTCGTGCTGTATCAGAAACACCAACATTAGGTGAGGAACGTAAATGGGTTCATTACGGTTTAACATCTACAGACGTAGTAGATACAGCGTTATCTTACATCTTAAAACAAGCGAATGAAATCATATTAAAAGACTTAGAAAACTTTGTAAGCATTTTAGCTAACAAAGCGAAAGAGCATAAATACACGATCATGATGGGAAGAACACACGGTGTTCATGCAGAACCAACAACATTTGGTTTAAAACTTGGTCTTTGGTATGAAGAAATGAAACGTAACGTAGAGCGTTTCAAACAAGCTGCTGATACAGTTCGCGTTGGTAAATTATCTGGTGCGGTTGGTACATACGCAAATATCGATCCATTCGTAGAAAAGTATGTTTGTGAAAACTTAGGATTAGAAGCAGCACCAATTTCAACACAAACATTGCAACGTGATCGCCATGCTCATTACATGTCAACACTTGCACTAATCGCAACATCTATTGAAAAGATGGCAGTTGAGATTCGTGGTTTACAAAAGAGTGAAACACGTGAAGTTGAAGAGGCTTTTGCAAAAGGCCAAAAAGGTTCTTCTGCAATGCCACATAAACGTAATCCAATCGGATCAGAAAATATGACTGGTTTAGCTCGTGTTATCCGCGGTTATATGATGACAGCGTATGAGAATGTTCCATTATGGCATGAGCGTGATATTTCTCACTCTTCGGCAGAACGCGTAATTTTACCAGATGCTACAATCGCATTAAATTACATGCTAAATCGCTTTGGTAATATCGTTAAAAACTTAACTGTATACCCAGAGAATATGAAACGCAATATGACAAGAACATACGGCTTAATTTATTCTCAGCGTGTAATGCTTACATTAATCGACAAGGGTATGGTACGTGAAGAAGCTTATGATATCGTACAGCCTAAAGCGATGGAAGCTTGGGAAACACAAGTACAATTTAAAGAGCTTGTAGAAGCTGATGAGCGTATTACGAGCAAGTTATCACAAGAAGAAATTAATGAATGCTTCAACTATGAGCATCATATGCAACACGTTGATACAATCTTTGAACGCCTTGGGTTAAACGAAGCGTAAAATTTCATATGGCACAGAATAGAGTCATTCTGTGCCATTCTTTATAAAAACATTATTCACATTTTTCAAACTACAGGGGGCTTGCGAAATGCAAAAGCTAGAATTGCTGTATGAAGGTAAGGCAAAAAGAATTTATCGTACAGAATCAGCAGATATGGTTTGGGTAGAGTACAAAGATAGTGCGACTGCTTTCAATGGGGAGAAAAAAGAGACGATTACAGGAAAAGGTCGTTTGAACAATGAGATTACAACTTTATTGTTCAGAAAGTTACAAGAAGTAGGAATAAAAACACATTTTGTAGAGAAGTTATCTGAAATAGAGCAACTTGTTAAAAAAGTGAGTATTATTCCTCTAGAAGTTGTCACAAGAAATGTAATTGCAGGAAGTCTTTCAAAACGATTAGGAATGGAAGAGGGAACTGTACTTGCAGAACCAATCGTAGAATTTTACTTCAAAGATGATGATTTAGGAGATCCACTTGTAACGGAAGATCATATTCGTGTATTAAACGTTGCATCACCAGAGCAAGTAAGCGTATTACGAGATATGGCTCTACAAATCAATCAAGTGTTGATTGATCATTTCGCAAGCTGTCGTGTAAGACTAGTAGATTTCAAATTAGAGTTTGGTGTAACAGATGAAGGAGAAATCATTTTAGCAGATGAAATTTCACCAGATACTTGCCGTTTATGGGATGAAACGAGCAATGAAAAATTTGATAAAGACGTATTCCGTCGTGACCTTGGAAATTTAACAGAAGCTTATGAAGAGATTTTAAAACGTTTAGGGGGAATTTCACATGTATAAAGTTAAGGTATATGTAACGTTAAGAGAAAGCGTATTAGATCCACAAGGAACAGCAGTAAAAGGGGCACTTCATAGTCTTTCGTTCACAGAAGTACAAGACGTTCGAATCGGAAAATATATGGAATTAACAATTGATAAATCAGTATCTGACCTTGACGCAAAGGTAAAAGAAATGTGTGAAAAACTATTAACAAACGTTGTAATGGAAGACTTCCGTTATGAAGTTGAGGAGGTTGTCGCACAGTGAAATTTGCAGTCATAGTATTCCCAGGTTCGAACTGTGATGTCGATATGTTCCATGCAATTAAAGATGAGCTTGGTGAAGAAGTAGATTACGTTTGGCACGATAGAGAGAATTTAGATGAATATGATGCAATTTTACTACCTGGTGGATTCTCTTACGGTGACTATTTACGTTGTGGTGCTATTTCCCGCTTTGCTAACGCAATGAAAGCAGTGCAAAAAGCTGCTGAGCAAGGAAAGCCGATTTTAGGTGTATGTAATGGATTCCAGATTCTTGTTGAATCAGGATTACTACCAGGAGCGTTAATGAGAAACGAAAACTTAAAATTTATGTGCCGAACAGTTCAGCTGCGTGTTGAAAATAATGAAACGATGTTTACATCACAATATGAAAAAGATGAAGTAATCAATATTCCAATCGCGCATGGTGAGGGGAATTACTATTGTGATGAAGAGACTCTTAAACAATTAGAAGAGAATAATCAAATCGCATTCCGTTACGTAGAAAATCCGAATGGAAGCGTTTCAGATATTGCTGGTATTGTAAATGAAAAAGGAAATGTACTTGGTATGATGCCACACCCAGAGCGTGCTGTAGATGAATTACTTGGCGGTGCTGAAGGGTTAAAAGTCTTTCAATCTATCTTAAAACAGTGGAGGGAAACATATGTCGTTAATGCTTGAACCAAATCCAACACAAATTAAAGAAGAGCGCATATATGCGGAAATGGGGCTAACAGACGAAGAGTTTGCCATGGTTGAAAAGATTTTAGGCCGTCTGCCAAATTATACAGAAACAGGATTATTCTCTGTTATGTGGTCTGAACATTGCAGTTATAAAAATTCAAAACCAGTACTTCGAAAATTCCCAACAACAGGTGAGCGCGTTCTGCAAGGACCTGGGGAAGGTGCTGGAATTGTAGATATCGGTGATAATCAAGCGGTTGTATTTAAAATGGAAAGTCATAACCATCCTTCTGCTATTGAACCATATCAAGGAGCAGCAACAGGCGTTGGTGGTATTATCCGTGACGTATTCTCTATGGGAGCACGACCGGTAGCTCTATTAAACTCACTTCGCTTCGGTGAATTACAGTCACCACGTGTGAAATATTTATTCGAAGAAGTAGTGGCAGGGATTGCAGGATACGGTAACTGTATCGGCATTCCGACTGTTGGCGGCGAAGTACAGTTTGATCCATGTTATGAAGGAAATCCACTTGTAAATGCAATGTGCGTTGGCTTAATTAATCATGAAGATATTAAAAAGGGGCAAGCGCACGGTGCTGGAAATACAGTAATGTACGTAGGGGCATCAACTGGTCGTGACGGTATTCACGGTGCAACATTCGCATCTGAAGAGTTATCTGAAAGCTCAGAAGCGAAGCGTCCAGCAGTTCAAGTAGGAGATCCATTTATGGAGAAACTTCTTATTGAAGCTTGCTTAGAACTTATTCAGTCGGATGCACTTGTTGGAATTCAAGATATGGGTGCAGCTGGTTTAACATCATCTTCTGCAGAAATGGCAAGTAAAGCAGGTATGGGTATTGAAATGTACTTAGATGATGTACCACAGCGTGAAACAGGAATGACACCATATGAAATGATGCTATCTGAATCACAAGAACGTATGCTAATCGTTGTGAAAAAGGGTAGAGAGCAAGAAATAGTAGATTTATTTGAGAAGTATGGTCTTGCAGCCGTTACGATGGGGAAAGTAACGGAAGACAAAATGCTTCGCTTATTCCATAAAGGTGAAAAGGTAGCTGAAGTTCCAGCAGATGCTCTTGCAGAAGAAGCACCAATTTATCATAAGCCATCAAAAGAAGCAGCATACTTTGCTGAATTCCAGGCAATGAAAATGGAAACACCAAAAGTAGAAAATTATAAAGAAACGTTATTCGCTCTATTACAACAACCGACGATTGCAAGTAAAGAGTGGGTTTATGATCAATATGATTATCAAGTTCGCACAAGCACAGTTGTTACACCAGGTTCAGATGCAGCAGTTGTACGTGTACGCGGTACAGAAAAAGGATTAGCAATGACGACAGATTGTAACTCCCGCTACATTTATTTAGATCCAGAAGTGGGCGGTAAAATTGCAGTAGCAGAGGCAGCACGTAATATCGTATGTTCTGGGGGAGAGCCACTTGCAATTACAGATTGCTTAAACTTCGGTAATCCAGAAAAACCAGAAATCTTCTGGCAAATTGAGAAATCAGTAGATGGTATGAGTGAAGCTTGTCGTACATTACAAACGCCAGTTATCGGCGGAAACGTATCAATGTATAACGAACGTAGTGGTGAAGCTGTATATCCAACACCGACAGTTGGGATGGTTGGACTTGTACACGATTTAAAACATGTAACAACACAAGAGTTTAAGCAAGCTGGCGATTTAGTTTATGTAATTGGAGAGACGAAAGCTGAGTTTGGTGGAAGTGAATTACAGAAAATGATTCACGGCAAAATTTTCGGTCAATCACCAAGCATCGATCTAGATGTAGAATTAAAGCGCCAAAAACAAGTATTAGCAGCAATTCAAGCTGGCCTTGTTCAATCTGCTCATGATGTTGCAGAAGGTGGTTTAGCAGTTGCAATTACTGAAAGTGCAATTGGTGCAAAAGGTTTAGGTGCTACTGTGAAATTAGACGGAGAAGCAACAGCAGCATTATTCGCTGAATCACAATCGCGCTTCGTTATAACTGTAAAACGTGAAAATAAAGAAGCATTCGAGAAAGCGGTAGAAGCAATTCAAGTTGGAGAAGTGACAAATACAAATGAAGTAACAATTCATAATGAAGAAAATGAAGTATTACTTACAGCAAATGTAGATGAAATGAGAAAGGCTTGGAAAGGGGCAATCCCATGCTTGCTGAAATAAAGGGGTTAAATGAAGAATGTGGCGTTTTCGGAATTTGGGGGCATGAAAATGCAGCACAAGTTTCGTACTACGGATTGCATAGTTTACAGCACCGTGGACAAGAAGGCGCAGGCATCGTCGTAAATAATGGTGAGAAAATCGTCGGTCACAAGGGGTTAGGTTTAATATCGGAAGTATTTTCAAGAGGTGAGCTAGAAGGCTTAAACGGAAAATCAGCAATTGGACATGTACGATATGCGACAGCTGGCGGAAGTGAAGTTGCTAACGTTCAACCATTATTATTCCGTTTTTCTGATCATAGTATGGCATTAGCTCATAACGGAAATTTAATTAATGCAAAGATGCTTCGTCGTGAATTAGAGGCAGAGGGAAGTATTTTCCAAACAAGTTCAGATACAGAGGTACTTTTACATCTCATTAAACGTAGTACGAAAGATTCTTTAATTGAAAGTGTAAAAGAGGCTCTAAATAAAGTGAAAGGTGCGTTCGCATATCTTTTACTAACTGGAAATGAAATGATCGTTGCGCTAGACCCGAATGGATTCCGTCCTCTTTCAATTGGAAAGATGGGAGATGCTTACGTTGTAGCATCAGAAACATGTGCTTTCGATGTAGTAGGTGCAACATACATTCGTGATGTAGAACCAGGTGAATTACTTATCATCAATGATGAAGGAATTCATGTAGATCGTTTTACAAATGAAGTAGATCATGCAATTTGTAGTATGGAGTACATTTACTTTGCACGTCCGGATTCTAATATTGCAGGTATTAACGTCCATGCAGCACGTAAAAACATGGGAAAACGTTTGGCGGCAGAAGCTCCTATTGAAGCTGATGTCGTTACTGGTGTACCAGACTCTAGTATTTCAGCGGCAATTGGTTATGCGGAGGCGACAGGAATTCCATATGAGTTAGGATTAATTAAAAATCGTTACGTTGGACGTACGTTTATTCAACCCTCTCAAGAACTGCGTGAGCAAGGGGTTAAGATGAAGCTTTCAGCAGTAAGAGGCGTAGTTGAAGGAAAACGAGTTGTGATGATTGACGATTCTATCGTAAGAGGAACGACGAGTAAACGAATTGTTCGTATGCTTCGCGAGGCTGGAGCGACAGAAGTCCATGTAAGAATTGCTTCACCACCTCTTAAGTATCCATGTTTCTATGGCATTGATATTCAAACGAGAAAAGAATTAATCGCAGCAAATAATTCAATAGAAGAAATCCGTCAAATCATCGGAGCAGATTCTTTAACATTTTTAAGTGAAGATGGATTAGTAGATGCAATTGGACGTCCATATGAAGGGAAATACGGCGGTCTATGTATGGCGTACTTCAATGGAGATTATCCAACAGCTCTTTATGATTATGAGCAAGAGCTTTTAGAAAGTATGAAATAAGAAGAAAAAAGCTTCTACTTCTTTTGATGTAGAAGCTAGCTTCTTTCTTAAAACGGCCGGCCCTGGATAGGGAGAAATTAAAAGACGAGGTGTAAATAACGATGGCGAATGCATATAAGCAAGCAGGAGTAGATATTGAAGCTGGATATGAAGCGGTATCTCGCATGAAAAAACACGTACAAACAACAATGAGAAAAGAAGTACTAGGCGGTCTAGGCGGTTTTGGAGGTATGTTTGATCTATCAAAATTTGCATTAGAAGAACCTGTATTAGTATCTGGAACAGATGGCGTGGGAACGAAATTGATGCTCGCTTTTATGGCAGATAAACATGACACAATAGGTATTGATGCAGTAGCAATGTGTGTAAATGATATTGTTGTCCAAGGAGCAGAGCCGCTTTTCTTCCTTGATTATATTGCTTGTGGTAAAGCTGAACCTAGTAAAATTGAAAACATCGTCAAAGGTATATCAGAGGGCTGTCGCCAAGCTGGTTGTGCATTAATTGGTGGAGAAACAGCTGAAATGCCAGGAATGTATTCTACGGAAGAATACGATTTAGCTGGTTTTACAGTTGGAATTGTTGATAAAAAGAAAATTGTAACAGGTGAAAAAATTGAAGCTGGTCAAGTATTAATTGGCTTAGCATCTAGCGGTATTCATAGTAATGGTTATTCTTTAGTACGAAAAGTATTACTAGAAGATGGAGAACTATCTTTAGATCGCATTTACGGACGCTTAGAACTACCTCTTGGTGAAGAATTATTAAAACCAACGAAAATTTATGTCAAACCTATTTTAGAACTATTGAAGAAATATGAAGTATACGGTATGGCGCATATTACAGGTGGCGGATTCATTGAAAATATTCCACGTATGTTACCAGAAGGAATCGGTGCAGAAATTGAATTAGGATCTTGGAAAATTCAACCGATCTTCAGTTTACTTCAAGAAGTGGGAAAACTAGAAGAGAAAGAAATGTTCAATATTTTTAACATGGGTATTGGTATGGTAGTAGCAGTGAAGGAAGAAGAGGCAAAAGATATTGTTCGTCTTCTTGAAGAGCAAGGAGAAACAGCTCGTATTATTGGACGTACTGTACAAGGGACTGGCGTTACCTTCAATGGGGGCACAGCACTATGAGTAGATTAGCAGTTTTTGCTTCTGGAAGCGGCTCTAACTTTCAATCTCTCATCAATGCGGTGGAAGAAAACAGATTAGACGCAGATATTAGTTTATTAGTATGTGATAAACCAGAAGCACGTGCTGTTGGACGGGCACATTATCATCATATTCCATGTTTCGCTTTTTCAGCGAAAGCATATGAGTCAAAAGAAGCATTTGAAAAAGAAATATTAAAGAAGCTAGAAGAGTATGAAATTGATTATGTTATTTTAGCTGGATATATGCGTTTAATTGGACCGACTCTACTAGAAGCTTACGGCGGGAGGATTATTAATATTCATCCATCGCTATTACCGAGTTTTCCAGGGAAAGATGCTGTTGGTCAAGCGTTAGAAGCAGGTGTGAAAGTAACTGGAGTAACGATTCATTATGTAGATGCAGGTATGGATACAGGGCCAATTATTGCGCAAGAAGCAGTGGTTGTTTCTGAAGGGGATAC
Source organism: Bacillus sp. BB081 (assembly GCF_008368895.1). Classification (NCBI taxonomy): domain Bacteria; kingdom Bacillati; phylum Bacillota; class Bacilli; order Caryophanales; family Bacillaceae; genus Bacillus; species Bacillus sp. BB081. The sequence continues at coordinate 114,047 of NZ_QOZX01000021.1, read as the reverse complement.
GAGGGAAAGCTTACAAAAGAAAATTCAACAAGTTGAACATAAATTATACGTAAATACAGTGAATCAAATTGTTCAATCTGTGAAAGAACCAACTGTTAACTAACATACAACCAGGGGTGAAGGATAAATGAAAAAGCGTGCATTAGTAAGTGTTTCAGATAAAACAGGAGTAGTAGAATTTGTTAAAGGTTTACTAGAACAAGGGATCGAAGTTATCTCAACAGGTGGTACGAAAAAATTACTAGAAGAAAATGGCTTACAAGTAATCGGTATTTCTGAAGTAACTGGGTTCCCGGAAATTATGGATGGCCGCGTAAAAACATTACATCCAAACATTCATGGTGGTCTATTAGCAGTTCGCGATAATGAAACGCATGTAGCGCAAATGAATGAGTTAGGTATGCAGCCAATTGATTTTGTTGTTGTTAACTTATACCCATTCAAAGAAACAATCGCTAAGCCTGATGTAACATTTGCTGATGCAATTGAAAATATTGATATCGGTGGTCCAACAATGATTCGCTCTGCTGCGAAAAATCATAAATTTGTATCGGTAATTGTAGATCCAGTAGATTACGATGTTGTATTAGCAGAACTGAAAGAGAACGGTGAAGTAAAAGAAGAAACAAAACGTAAATTAGCAGCGAAAGTATTCCGTCATACAGCGGCATATGATGCGTTAATCTCTAACTACTTAACAGAGCAAATGGGTGAAGAAAGCCCAGAAACATTAACAGTGACATTTGAGAAAAAACAAGATTTACGCTATGGAGAAAATCCACATCAAAAAGCAACCTTCTATAAAGCACCGTTCGCTGTAACTTCTTCTGTTGCATACGCAGAACAATTACACGGTAAGGAATTATCTTACAACAATATTAACGATGCAGATGCAGCACTTAGTATTGTAAAAGAATTTACAGAGCCAGCAGTAGTAGCAGTAAAACATATGAATCCATGTGGTGTTGGAGTGGGTACTGATATTCATGAAGCATACACACGCGCTTATGAAGCCGACCCAGTATCAATCTTTGGTGGAATTATTGCAGCAAATCGTGAAATTGATAAAGCTACAGCAGAAAAGTTACACGAAATTTTCTTAGAAATCATTATTGCACCTTCTTTCTCAAAAGAAGCTTTAGAAGTATTGCAAAGTAAGAAAAACTTACGTCTACTAACTGTAAATATTGAAAAAGCGACAAGTGCAAGCAAAAAACTAACTTCTGTACAAGGTGGTCTTCTCGTTCAAGAGGAAGATACGTTATCATTAGATGAAAGTACAATTTCAATTCCGACAAAACGTGAACCATCAGAGCAAGAGTGGAAAGATTTAAAACTAGCTTGGAAAGTTGTAAAACATGTGAAATCAAACGCAATTGTTTTAGCGAATGATAATATGACAGTTGGTGTAGGTGCGGGACAGATGAACCGTGTAGGTTCTGCAAAAATCGCAATTACACAAGCTGGCGAAAAAGCACAAGGTAGCGCACTTGCATCTGATGCTTTCTTCCCAATGCCAGATACAGTAGAAGAAGCAGCAAGAGCAGGGATTACAGCAATCATTCAACCAGGCGGATCAATCCGTGACGAAGATTCTATTAAAGTGGCGGATAAGTATGGGATTACGATGGTGTTCACTGGCGTACGTCATTTCAAACATTAATAGAGGATGTTTAAAAGGTCCGGTCAAGATAACTGTCGCATGTCGTCGTTGCATTGCCAGTGCGGTACTCATGTAGGAAGACTACACTCCGTGTCCTCCTGGCGAATGCGCCTCGACCTGCTCGGTTCTCTTGATCCTCTCTTTTAAACTTTTATTGATATGGATGTTTAAAAGGTCCGGTCAAGATAACTGTCGCATGTCGTCGTTGCATTGCCAGTGCGGTACTCATGTAGGAAAGCTACATTCCGTGTCCTCCTGTCAAATGCGCCTCGACCTGCTCGGTTCTCTTGATCCTCTCTTTTAAACTTTTATTGATATGGATGTTTAAAAGGTCCGGTCAAGATAACTGTCGCATGTCGTCGTTGCATTGCCAGTGCGGTACTCATGTAGGAAAGCTACATTCCGTGTCCTCCTGTCAAATGCGCCTCGACTTGCTCGGTTCTCTTGATCCTCCTTTTTAACCTTTGATTGATATGAAAACAAACTAGGAGCAGAGCTTCTAGTTTGTACTTATTTAAGTATTGGGGGATGAAATATGAATGTTTTAGTAATTGGCCGCGGTGGGCGTGAGCATGCTTTAGCTTGGAAGTTTGCGCAATCTGAAAAGGTGGAAAAGGTATATGTAGCACCTGGTAATGAAGGTATGCGCGATGTTGCAACACCAGTTGATATTGATGAAAATGATTTTGACGCATTAGTTTTATTTGCTAAAGAGAATAATGTTGAATTAACTTTCGTTGGACCAGAAATTCCGCTTATGAATGGAATTGTTGATCGCTTTAAAGAAGAGGGACTTCGTGTGTTTGGCCCAAATAAAGCGGCTGCTGTTATTGAAGGTAGTAAGGCTTTTACGAAAGAATTGATGAAAAAATATGATATTCCAACTGCGGCATATGAAACTTTTACAGACTATGAAGAAGCAGTACAGTATATTCAAAAAGTTGGTGCGCCAATCGTTATTAAAGCTGACGGCCTAGCTGCTGGTAAAGGTGTAACGGTAGCAATGACGCTTGAAGAGGCATTACAAGCTGTGAAAGAGATGCTACAAGATGTGAAGTTCGGCGAAGCGAGCAAGAAGGTCGTTATTGAAGAGTTTTTAGATGGACAAGAATTTTCATTAATGGCATTTGTAAATGGAACAACTGTGCATCCGATGGTAATTGCGCAAGATCATAAACGAGCTTTTGATGGTGATAAAGGTCCAAATACAGGCGGAATGGGTGCGTATTCTCCAGTACCACAAATTCCAGAATCAGCAGTTCAAGAGGCAATAAAAATGGTATTACATCCAACTGCCAAGGCGATGATTGCAGAAAACCGTTCGTTTACAGGAATTTTATATGCGGGACTTATTTTAACAAATGATGGCCCAAAGGTAATTGAATTTAATGCACGCTTTGGTGATCCTGAAACGGAAGTAGTATTACCTCGCTTAGAAAATGATTTAGTTGATGTATGTAACGCTGTATTAGATGAAAGTGAATTAACGTTACAGTGGTCAGAGGAAGCGGTAATTGGTGTTGTACTTGCTTCGAAAGGGTATCCGGAAGCATATAAAAAAGGTGAAATTATTAACGGATTAGACACATTGCGAGATGTAATTGTTTTCCATTCAGGTACAGCGATGAAGCACGGTGACTTTGTAACAAATGGTGGCCGTGTACTATTTGTTGCTTGTAAGGCGGACAGTTTACAAGCAGCGAAAGATAAGGTGTATAAAGCAATTGGTAAAATTGAGAGTGATGGTCTATTTTACCGAAGTGATATAGGATATCGTGCAATTGGTCATGAGATGACGAGAAGCTAATATGTAAAAATCCCGCTGATTTCTCAGCGGGATTTTTTATGCGTCTTTATCTTTTTTCAATTTTCCTTTTTGCTTTGCCATTTCTCGAAGTAAATACTCGATGTGTGCATTGACGCTACGAAACTCATCATTCGCCCATTTTTCGATGACTGCGTGTAATTCAGGATCAATACGTAATGGAAAGCTTTTCTTTTTAGCCATAATGATTTACAACCTTTTAATATAGGCTTCCTGTATTAATAACTGGTTGCGCACCTTTATCTGAAACGATGGCAACTAATAAGTTGTTCACCATATTTGCTTTACGCTCGTCATCTAATTCAAGTACGCCTTCCTCATCTAACATATGGATTGAATCTTTCGCCATCTTCACAGCACCTTCAACAATCTCTTTTCTAGCAGCTAATACTGCTTTTGCTTGTTGACGTTGTAGCATTGCATGGGCAATTTCTGTTGCGTAAGCTAAATGTGTTAAACGAGTTTCTAATACTTCTACGCCAGCGATTTCAAGGCGCGCTTCTAACTCACGTTTTAATTCTTCAGAGATTTCTTCAGTGTTTCCGCGTAACGTGATGCAAGTTTCATCTTGGAAATTGTCATAAGGATATTTTGTTGCGACGTGGCGGATTGCTGTTTCACTTTGAATTTCTACAAATCGATCGTAATGTTCAACACCGAACATTGCTTTTGCAGAATCAACAACTTTATATACGATAACGGCTGCAATTTCAATTGGATTTCCCTCAACATCGTTTACTTTTAACTTCTTACTATTAAAGTTTTCAACACGTAACGATACAGTTTGACGGAATGCGAATGGAATTGTTAAAAATAAACCGTTTTGACGAATTGTTCCTAAATAATTACCGAAAAACGTAATGACTTTTGCTTGGTTTGGTTGAACAATACCGATACCTGTAGCAAGAACTGCGGCTAAAATAATAGTTAATGCCGCTCCTATGAAAATTTCTTGTACAAGGAAAAATACACCGATAGCGGCTAAAATTAAAATCCCGATAATACCGAGAAAACCATTTACATAAAAAACTTGTTTTTCTTTCATATGATCGCCTCCTGATATATAAATGATATCACTTTTATATCATTTTATGCAAGGGCTTTACACCTAATTTTCTGAAATTAATGATTAAGTATCTCTTATGTATATTTTGAGGTTTGAAACGAGAATGTACGTTCTGTTTTATGGTAAAATAAAGAAGACTTAACCGCCCACTGCAGCAGCTAAGTCCCTTTGAGAGCATCTTGCATCATGACAAATGATTCAAAGCGGTTTTGCCAGGATTATATCTTCAATTGCTGACTCAATCTCTTTGTCAGAAGTGTCATAACTTCCATTTGACTTTGGCTTGTCGTGATTGGAAGTTTGGTTCACTTCTTCTTTAGCATGTCCCTTTTCAGCGACATTCATGCTAGGCATTTTAAATGCCCCCATATTCATGTATTTTCCGAATTTCCACATTTCAACAACAGGGCAGAAACGAACAATTCCCTCTGCAATTTTCATTGCACCAATCCATAGCAAGACGTTAGACCAAGTGCACCACGGCTTGCGTACAAGTTTAGCGCTACTACAGCCGAAGAGGATAAGTCCGAGCGTAATTCGAATTAGGGCATTTATTGTACCGATGTTTTGCTTCATTAGAAAAACACTCCTTTTTATGAAAGTTGAAATAGATAATACTATTTCTCTTATTAGTATCCCTTGTGATTTTTGGGATATGTAATCCAACATTTGACGTTGAAAAAGATGTTGGAATGTGCGTGTGTGTAAGTAGCTTTTTTTGTTATAATGAAAGAATGCACAAAAGGAAATTCAAAGTTAAATCCTCTCGTTTGAAAAACTATGGAAGAGGGAATTCCAAACTTAATTCTCCGTTTTAAACAAATATTTAAGATGAAGTTAAAAAAATCCTGATGAAAATAAACTGTTATTTTGAACAGAAATATATATAACTAGAGAAAAGAAAGGGTGTTTTCATGTACGATATTTCCGGGTGGAAACATGTATTTAAGCTTGATCCAAATAAGGAGTTAAGTGACGAACATTTAGAAATGATTTGTGAGTCTGGAACAGATGCTGTTATCGTAGGCGGAAGTGATGGAGTTACAATTGATAATGTATTACACATGCTAGTTAGCATTCGTAGATATGCAGTTCCTTGTGTGTTAGAGGTTTCTGATGTGGAAGCAATTACACCAGGATTTGATTTTTATTATATCCCAAGCGTTTTAAATAGCCGAAAGGTAGAATGGGTAACAGGTGTTCATCATGAGGCTTTGAAAGAATTTGGGGATATTATGGACTGGGACGAAATTTTCATGGAAGGGTATTGTGTTTTAAATCCGGAAGCGAAAGTAGCTCAGCTTACAGATGCGAAATGTGATGTAACAGAAGATGATGTAATTGCATACGCGCGTTTAGCAGACAAGCTATTACGTTTACCGATATTTTATTTAGAATATAGCGGTACGTATGGAGACGTTGAACTTGTTAAAAATGTAAAAGCAGAATTAAAACAAGCGAAGTTATATTATGGCGGCGGTATTTCTAATGCTGAACAAGCGAAGGAAATGGCACAATACGCTGATACAGTAGTTGTTGGAAATATTATTTATGATGATATAAAATCCGCGTTAAAAACAGTTAAAGCAGTAAAAGGAGAGTAGGTGCAGGCGTATATGAGTAAGACAGATAAGTTATTAAATGGTTTAAATCCGCAGCAACAAAAAGCAGTACAAACAACGAACGGACCACTTCTATTAATGGCAGGTGCAGGTAGTGGTAAAACACGTGTGTTAACACATCGTATTGCGTATTTACTTGGTGAAAAAGGTGTAGCGCCATGGAATATACTAGCTATTACCTTTACAAATAAAGCGGCGCGTGAAATGCGCGAGCGTATTGATACACTTGTCGGACCAGAAGCAGAAGATATTTGGATTTCTACGTTCCACTCTATGTGTGTACGTATTTTACGACGTGATATCGATCGTATTGGTATTAATCGTAACTTTACAATCTTAGATTCAGGCGATCAGTTAACTGTAGTCAAAAAAATTATGAAAGAGCGCAATATTGATCCGAAGAAATTTGAGCCACGCTCTATTTTAGCTGGTATTAGTAATGCGAAAAATGAATTGTTATCTGCAGATAAATATGCGAAAAAAATTACCATCGCTGATCCATATGAAAAATTAACGAGCGATGTATATACAGAATATCAAAAACGTCTTCTGAAAAATAACTCATTAGACTTTGATGATTTAATTATGACAACGATTCAGCTATTTGAACGTGTTCCAGAAGTACTAGAGTTTTATCAGCGTAAGTTCCAATATATTCATGTGGATGAGTATCAAGATACGAACAAAGCACAGTACCTTCTTGTAAAGCATTTAGCAGCACGTTTTAAAAATTTATGTGTTGTAGGTGACTCAGATCAGTCTATTTACCGCTGGCGCGGGGCTGACATTTCTAACATTTTGTCATTCGAAAAAGACTATGAGAATGCGCAAGTTATTCTGTTAGAACAAAACTATCGTTCGTCACAAAATATTTTAAATGCAGCGAATGCTGTTATTGAAAAAAATTCAAACCGTAAACCGAAAAAATTATGGACAGACAATCAAGTTGGAAGCAAAATCTCATATTACCGTGCTGCGACGGAAAAAGACGAAGCATATTTTGTTGCGAAAAAAATTCGTGACGATATTCAAATGGGAAAACGAAAATATACTGATTTTGCAGTGTTATATCGTACAAATGCGCAGTCTCGTATGGTCGAGGAGATTTTCCTGAAATCTAATATTCCTTACAAAATTGTCGGCGGTACGAAGTTCTACGATCGTAAAGAGATTAAAGACATTTTGGCGTATTTACGTTTAATTGGGAATCCAGATGATGAGATTAGTTTCGCACGTATTATTAACATGCCAAAGCGCGGAATTGGTGCGACTTCTATCGATAAAATTATTAATTATGGTGTACAAAATGGAATTTCATTAACTGCTGTATTCGATGAGATTGAGCATGTTGGAGTAAGTGCAAAAATTACAAAGGCAGTAAAAGAATTCGCAGGTTTATTACACAACTGGGTAAATATGCAAGAGTATTTATCTGTTACAGAATTGGTAGAAGAAGTTATTGAAAAAACAGGCTATCGCGATATGTTGAAAAACGAGCGTACTTTAGAAGCAGAAGGTCGTTTAGAGAACTTAGATGAGTTTTTATCTGTTACGCAAACATTTGAATCTCAAAGCGAAGATAAGAGCCTTGTTGCATTCTTAACAGACTTAGCGCTTGTTGCTGATATTGATCGTGTCGATGAAGATCCAACTGCTGGTGAGGAAGTTATTTTAATGACGATGCACTCAGCGAAAGGATTAGAATTCCCAGTTGTCTTTATTGTTGGTTTAGAGGAAGGAATATTCCCGCATACTCGTTCTCTAATGGAAGAAGATGAAATGCAGGAAGAGCGTCGCCTTGCTTATGTAGGTATTACTCGTGCAGAAGAAGAGTTATATTTATCTAACGCACAAATGCGTACTTTATTTGGTAGAACAAGTATGAACGCTGCCTCTCGATTTATTACAGAAATTCCGGCAGAGCTAGTAGAATCGTTAAATGAAACAGCGCCAAAGCGTGAAACTTCGTTTGGTGCAAAAGGAAGAACGACAAGTACAAGTAGAATTACAACTACAACCACAACACGCTCTCGTTCAGCTTTCGCGCGTCCTGCAGCTAAGACGACAGGTGGCGAGCAAATTGGCTGGGCAGTAGGCGATAAAGCTTCCCACCAAAAATGGGGAGTCGGTACAGTTGTCAGTGTAAAAGGTGAAGGTGATGCAAAAGAATTAGATATTGCGTTCCCAAGCCCGATTGGTGTTAAACGTTTGTTAGCAAAATTTGCACCTGTGACGAAACAATAGGAAAGGAATGAGGGTATGTCAAAAGAGATAGCAAAACAACGTATAGAAGAACTGCGTGATTTGTTAAATACATTTAACTATCAGTATCACGTATTAGACAATCCTTCTGTTTCTGATGCGGAGTATGACCGTAATATGCAGGAGCTTATAAAATTAGAAGCAGAGAATCCAGAGTTTATGAGTGAAGACTCCCCCTCCATTCGCGTTGGGGGAACGGTTCTTGATATATTTGAAAAAGTAACACATAAGTCACCGATGTTAAGTTTAGGGAATGCATTTAACGAAGGAGATTTACGTGATTTCGACCGACGAGTACGCCAAGGAATTGATGATGCGAATGTAAGATATATATGCGAATTAAAAATTGACGGACTTGCTGTTTCACTTCATTATGAAAAAGGACGCTTCATTCAAGGGGCAACGCGTGGTGATGGTGTAACAGGGGAAGATATTACCCGAAATTTAAAAACAATTAAAGCGATCCCGCTCCGTTTAAATGAAGAAGTAACGTTAGAAGCACGAGGCGAAGCTTATATGCCGAAGCGTTCATTCGTTAAGTTAAATGAAGAAAAAGAGCAAAATGGTGAAGATGTATTTGCGAATCCGCGTAACGCGGCAGCAGGTTCAATACGCCAACTTGATCCAAAAATTGCAGCGAAACGTAACTTATCTATGTTTGTGTACGGTCTTGCGAATGTAGAAGAAAAAACAATTCCATCACATAGTGAATCGCTTGATTTCTTAGGTGAACTTGGATTCAAAACAAATCCAAATCGTCGTACATGTGAAACAATCGAAGAAGTTATAGCTTATGTAGAAGAATGGCAAGAAAAACGTCCGCATCTTGATTATGAGATTGATGGAATCGTTATAAAAGTAGATGATGTTGCTCTTCAAGAAAGTTTAGGAACTACAGCAAAGAGTCCAAGATGGGCGATTGCTTATAAATTCCCGGCTGAAGAAGTTGTAACAAGATTAACAGGCATTGAATTAAGTGTTGGTCGCACAGGGGTTGTAACACCGACTGCAGAGCTAGAGGCAGTGCGAGTGGCTGGTACTATCGTTCGTCGTGCCTCTTTACATAACGAAGATTTAATTCGTGAAAAAGACATTCGAATTGGTGACTATGTTGTTGTGAAGAAGGCCGGAGATATTATTCCTGAAGTTGTGAACGTTATTTTTGATAAGCGTACTGGTGAGGAAGAAGAATATCATATGCCAACGCATTGCCCAGCATGTGAGAGTGAACTAGTTCGTTTAGAAGAAGAGGTAGCACTTCGCTGTATAAATCCAACTTGTCCGGCTCAAATTCGAGAAGGATTAATCCATTTCGTTTCAAGAAATGCAATGAATATTGATGGACTTGGAGAACGTGTCATTACACAACTCTTTGATGCTGATTATATTCGTACATTCGCTGATTTATATTCGTTGACGAAAGAGCAATTATTACAGCTAGAACGATTCGGTGAAAAATCAGCAACGAATTTAGTACAAGCAATTGAGAATTCTAAAGAAAACTCATTAGAACGATTATTATTTGGTCTTGGTATTCGCCATGTTGGAGCGAAAGCAGCACGTACATTTGCAGAGCATTTCGAAACGATGGATGCGCTTGTGAAAGCAACGGAAGAAGAACTAAAAGCAATTAATGAAATTGGTGAAAAAATGGCTCAATCCGTCGTGACGTATTTTGATAATGAAGACGTATTAGAGCTATTACAACAATTTAAAGAGTATGGCGTGAATATGGCATACAAAGGCATAAAAATTGCTGATTTACAAAATGTTGAGTCGTACTTCGCAGGAAAAACTGTCGTTTTAACAGGGAAATTAGAAGTTATGGGACGTAGTGAAGCGAAGAAAAAGATTGAGGCATTAGGTGGAAAAGTAACAGGAAGTGTTAGTAAAAGTACGGATTTAGTTGTTGCAGGTGAAGCAGCAGGTTCGAAATTAGCACAAGCAGAGAAGCATAATGTTGAGGTTTGGAATGAAGAGAGGTTCTTACAAGAGCTAAATAAGTAAGAGGTGCAAACTTACCATGAAAAAAATAGCATTAGCGGTATTAAGCCTTGGCCTACTCGTAAGTGGGTGTAGTGCAGGTGCCGATAAAGATGAAAAAATGGTTGAGAAATCGGGGAAAGCAAAAGAGCAAGCAATCGTTCCGAAGTACGCTATTTCGGATGAATACTATAAGGCGACTATTCCATTTCAAGCAGGAGCTGCACGTGGTTTAGTTGTACAAGGAGTAAGTAATCGTCTTGATATAGATGAATTTGAAACAGGATTAATGCGTATTGCAAAAGAATCCTTTAGTACGAAAGATCATTTCTTTAAAGGTGGAAGTACTCTAGATACTCAAAATGTGCAGATGCTTGTTAAAAGAAAGCGTACAGATGCTGAACAAAAGGAACTAGAGGACAAATTAAAAAAAGATGCAGTTAAATTTCCAAACATTGGGTTAAACCCAGCGTTAGGTGGAGGATCTGAATCATTAGAGGAAAAGAATAAAAAAAATCCAATATATATTTCAAATATTTTAGAGCATGATTATTATGTGAAAAAAGGCGAATCAGATGAGCGCCAAGGCATTGTAATTGGTTTAGCGATGAACTCGGTTCATTATTACGAGGAAGAGCATGGTTATCCGCGTGAGGCTAAAATTGAGCAAGAAAAAATGGTAGCTGAAGGGAAAAAAATGGCGCAAGAAGTCTTGAAATTTATGCATCAAAAACAGCCTGAAACAAAAAACCTTCCGATAACATTTGCAATTTATCGTCAGGCTCCAAAGGCTTCACTCGTGCCAGGTAACTTTGTTTCTTATGCGAATGTTGAAAAAGGCAGTGAAACGGTTGAGGATTGGAAACAAATTAATGAGAAATATTATTTGTTCCCATCTGAACAAGCGAAAACAGATAATAAACGTGAAGATCTGGCGAGAGTATCGAACTTTAAATCAAAACTAAGCGATTATTTCCAAGGCGACTACACAGCTGTTATCGGTACTGGTATGTATAGAGATGATGAATTAAGAGAAATAAAGCTTGATATTCCTGTCCAGTTTAATGGGAAAGCAGAAATAATTGGTTTTACACAATATGTAGCTGGGCTTGTTATGGAATACTTCCCGAATTATATGAAAGTACAAGTAACGATTAAATCTGTAGAACGCCCAGAAGCGATTATTATACGTGAAGCAAAGCAAGATGAACCATTTGTGAAAATTTTAGATTAAATAGGAGGGCTGTTCCTTTATGGAACGGCTTTTTTTCTTGAAGAATTTTGTTATAATTTAAAATGTTATAAATAATGGGGGGTAAGGGGTAAAGCACATGGACGAATTAAGTTTTCAAGTCATTATTTTATTAATTGCATTCGGCTTTTTAGCAGCTTTTATTGATTCAGTTGTTGGCGGTGGAGGATTAATTTCGCTTCCAGCACTTATGTTTGTTGGTTTACCACCAGCTTCGGCAATTGCAACGAATAAATTAGCTGCAACGATGGGGACGTTTACGAGTGCAGTTTATTTTATTCGATCAGGAAAGGTCGATTTTAAAATTGTAGGAAAGTTAATCCCGTTAACTGTTATAGGAGCGGTCGCAGGTGCTTTAGTAGTAAAGTTTATTCCGCCAGATATTTTACGTCCGTTAATACTTGTAATGTTGGTGTTTATTGCCATTTATATTATTGCGAAAAAGGATTGGGGAAGTGTATCTACCTATAAGAAGATGACGAAAAGAAAAACATTAATATTTTTCTTCGTTATTTTAATGATAGGGTTTTACGATGGATTTTTTGGGCCAGGGACAGGATCCTTTTTAATTTTTGCATTTTTATTAATTGGTTTGGATTTTATTCAAGCGGCAGCATCTGGAAAACTTTTGAACTTTGTTAGTAATATCGTATCTTTAATTACTTTTTTATTTTTAGACGTAATTCATTTTGAATACGGTATTATTATGGGATTGTCGATGATTTTTGGCGCTTATTTTGGATCGAAGTTTGCAGTTCAAAAAGGTGTTGGATATGTAAGAACTTTATTTTTGTTAGTAACTATTTTATTGATTGGAAAAAACATTTTGGAATATACTCATATTTTGTAGAGTTATACGTATGTATAACTCTATTTTTTTATTATATTTTAAAAATTTATTAATTTTTAAAATATAAGTCTAGGAATATTTGAATAAATCTAAATTATCGTGTAGAATAATGTTGTAAAATGTAAACGTTTTTCTAAGGGGAGGCTAAAAAGAATGGTAGTAGCATACAAACATGAGCCATTTACAGATTTTTCAGTGGAGGCTAACAAATTAGCGTTTGAAGAAGGTTTAAAGAAAGTAGAATCTTATCTTGGACAAGACTATCCATTAATTATTGGGGGAGAAAAAATCACTACAGAAGACAAAATTGTTTCTGTAAACCCTGCAAATAAAGAGGAACTTGTTGGTCGCGTTTCAAAAGCAAGCCGTGAGTTAGCTGAAAAAGCAATGCAAGTAGCGGATGAAACATTCCAAACTTGGAGAAAATCAAAGCCAGAAATGCGTGCAGACATTTTATTCCGTGCTGCAGCAATCGTTCGTCGCAGAAAGCATGAATTCTCTGCTATTCTTGTAAAAGAAGCAGGTAAACCGTGGAATGAGGCAGATGCTGATACAGCAGAAGCAATCGACTTTATGGAATATTATGGTCGTCAAATGTTAAAATTAAAAGACGGAATTCCAGTAGAAAGCCGTCCAATTGAATATAATCGTTTCTCTTACATTCCATTAGGAGTAGGTGTTATCATTTCTCCTTGGAACTTCCCATTCGCAATTATGGCAGGTATGACAACAGCTGCTTTAGTTTCTGGTAACACAGTATTACTAAAACCAGCTAGTACAACTCCTGTAGTAGCAGCGAAATTCATGGAAGTATTAGAAGAAGCTGGCTTACCAGCTGGCGTAGTAAACTTCGTTCCAGGTAATGGTTCTGAAGTTGGTGACTACTTAGTAGATCACCCTCGTACACGTTTCGTGAGCTTCACTGGATCTCGTGATGTAGGTATCCGTATTTATGAGCGTGCAGCGAAAGTAAACCCAGGCCAAATTTGGTTAAAACGCGTTATCGCTGAAATGGGTGGTAAAGATACAATCGTTGTTGATAAAGAAGCAGATCTTGAATTAGCAGCTAAATCTATCGTAGCATCAGCATTCGGATTCTCAGGACAAAAATGTTCTGCATGTTCTCGTGCAGTAATCCATGAAGATGTATACGATTACGTATTAAATCGTGCTGTTGAATTAACGAAAGAATTAACAGTTGCTAATCCAGCTGTTTTAGGTACAAACATGGGTCCTGTTAATGACCAAGCTGCATTCGATAAAGTGATGAGCTATGTTGCAATTGGTAAAGAAGAAGGTAGAATCTTAACAGGTGGCGAAGGAGACGATTCTAAAGGCTGGTTCATCCAACCAACAATCGTTGCTGACGTTGCAGAAGATGCTCGCTTAATGAAAGAAGAAATCTTCGGACCAGTAGTAGCATTCTGCAAAGCAAAAGACTTTGATCATGCACTTGCAATTGCAAACAATACAGAATACGGTTTAACAGGTGCTGTTGTTACTAACAACCGTGACCATATTGAAAAAGCACGTGAAGAATTCCACGTGGGTAACTTATACTTCAACCGTGGATGTACTGGTGCAATCGTAGGTTACCAACCATTCGGTGGCTTTAACATGTCTGGTACAGACTCTAAAGCTGGTGGCCCTGACTACTTAGCACTTCACATGCAAGCAAAAACTACTTCTGAAACTTTATAAGAAATAGTAGAAGAGATCTTCGCAAACTGCGAAGATCTCTTTTTTTTTTTTTGAAAAAAATTTCTATATTTGGATCAAGATAGATATAAGTAGAAAAACTAATAAAGTAATAAGGTTTACTTCAGTAAATAAGGTATATTATATTTGTTGAATAGATTCTCTTTAAAGACAAGAAAAGTAGGTGAACAAAGTGGGAAAATATCAATTGGATTACAAAAGTCAGGTAGCTGTGGCAAAGTTTCATGAAAAACAGACGCCTGCCAAATTTGATAAAAAGCAGCAAATTGAAAAATTGCGTGCGGAGTATTTGAAAAAGAAGCAAAAACAAACAGATAAATAATATGTTACGTTTTTGATAGGAGAAACTAGTTCTAAGTACCATATATTACTATTTGGTACTTAGAACTAGCTAAACCCTATTAATATCGGGATAAACATGTAAATAGAAACAAAACAACGAGAAAAGTTGACTTATTAGTCATATTTTTTAGTATTCATTTTAAGGATTTCCTGTATAATACAATTTGAAAGAAAATCTATGGTTTGACAAGAAACACTCTTTTCGGTTTTGCTCACTGAAGGGAGTGTTTTTTTGTAGCCACAAACTCCTCTGTACTCATTACAGTTGCATATACTCCATTTAAACTAGCCAAAATTGTGTTATGAATATAAACGGCTGGTATAGTAGCATTCTTAAAAGAAAGATCTTTTGTAGCACAAGCATCATGTATAACGGTACATGGAAAGCCGAAATCAAAAGCAGCCCTTACGGTAGCATCAATACACATATGAGTCATCATCCCGCATATGACGACGTGCTCAATGTCTAAACGTTGTAATTGTTCTAGAAGATCAGTTTCGCGAAAACTATTTGGATAATGTTTGAGTATAACGGTTTCTTCTCTAAGTGGACGTACGCTTTCATGAATATGTACACCTTCTGTATTGGGTAGGAAAAAAGTAGCGTCATCTTTTATTGCTACATGTTGGATATGAAAAATAGGTTCGTCTTTCGTTCTAAAGAGTTGTAGCAGCTGACTAGCATATTCGCTTGCTTCTACTGGATTACGCAATTCCATCTTTCCATGTGGAAAATAATCATTTTGAATATCAACGAGTAAAAGAGCTGTTTTCATATATTTATCTTCCTCCGATTTCATATTCAAATAATGGTATTCAATTTATAGAGGTGATTCTCCTTTTAAAAAAATATGAAGGAGAAGAATTTTACATAACTTTAAAAAGCAATATTATATTGTGATTTTTTATTTGAAAATTTTAATAGAGAAATAATTAATATTTTTCTAAAAAATGTATTGACTCTTATTATTCTGAGTTCTATAATGAGAATTAATTAAACGACAATTAAATCGATACATTCTTATCCAGAGAGGTGGAGGGACTGGCCCTACGATACCTCAGCAACGGGTTTTTTAATACCGTGCTAACTCCAGCAAGCCTTATAAAAGGCTTGGAAGATGAGAAGATGTGACCGAGTACATATAAGTGCTCTCCTTCTTATCTTTATGGTTGATAAGAAGGAGAGCACTTTTTATTTTACCTCGAAAGCTCTACTTCAAGTTTTTACAGCATATAGGAGGGGAAAAAATGATTTCTTTTAACAACGTAAGTAAAGTATATGAATCAGGTGGGCAATCTGTTCATGCGGTGGAGGATGTAACATTATCAGTTGAGAAGGGCGAAATTTTTGGCATTATCGGTTTTAGTGGCGCTGGAAAGAGTACGTTATTACGCCTAGTAAATATGTTAGAGAGACCAACGGCGGGAACGATTTCAATAGATGATAAAGATATTACATCACTATCGACGAAAGAATTACGGAAGCTAAGACAAAGAATCGGGATGATTTTTCAAAGTTTCAATTTATTTAATTCAAGAACAGTATTTGGGAATATTGCTTATCCATTAAGGTTAGCGAAAGTACCAAAAAATGAGATAAAAGAAAGAGTAAATGAACTGCTAAAGTTTGTAGGATTAGAAGATAAAGCAAACTATTATCCAGAGCAACTATCAGGCGGACAAAAGCAGCGTGTTGGCATTGCAAGAGCACTTGCAACATCGCCAGACATTCTTATATGTGATGAGGCAACATCAGCTTTAGATCCAGAAACAACGACAGAAATTTTGAACTTATTAAAGAAAGTAAATCGAGAATACAATGTAACAATTCTTCTTATTACACATGAAATGCATGTTGTGAAAGAAATTTGTCACCGTGTAGCTGTAATGGAGAAGGGAAAGGTTATTGAAGAAGGAAAACTGTTTGATGTTTTCACACAACCAAAAACAAAGACAACTCAAAACTTTGTACGCTCCATTATTAATGATCATTTACCGGAAAGTGTTCTAGGGAAACTTCAAAATGGTGGACAGATTTATCGCTTAACATTTACTGGGGAAGAGACAGGGCAGCCGGTACTATCATATATCGCGAAAAACTATAACGTCGATGTAAACGTACTGTATGGAAATATTATTGAACTTCAAAATGTGCTATTTGGAAATCTACTTGTAGAACTGCAAGGTGAGCAGAAAGAAATTCAAAAAGCATTACAACATCTAAGACTGCAAGTGCAGCTGAAGGAGGTAGAAGCTCATGCGAGTTGATTGGAGTATATTTTGGCCCCGCATAGTAGATGCGACGGGGGATACCCTCTTAATGGTAATCGTAACCCTTATATTTGCTACAATCCTTGGTATACCTCTGGGTTTACTGTTGTATGTAACGAGGAAAGGAAACTTTTTAGAAAATAAATGGGTCTTTTCTATTCTTAATATCATTATTAATACAATTCGTCCGGTTCCATTCATCATCTTCTTAGTAGCTTTAAGTCCACTAACAAGAAGTGTTATCGGAACGACGATTGGAACAGCAGCAGCAATCTTTCCAATGACGTTAGTTGCATCAATCGGTATTGCTAGAATGGTTGAAACAAATCTTGTTTCAGTTCCAAAGGGAGTCATTGAAGCAGCTCAAGCGATGGGTGCTTCACCATTTAGAATTGTTTTTGAAATTCTTGTGCCAGAAGCGTTAGCGCCATTAATTTTAGGTGTTACGTTTATGACAGTTGGTTTAATTGAATTTTCTGCAGTTGCTGGGCTTGTCGGTGGTGGCGGTCTTGGTGACTTAGCGATGACATATGGTTATCAACGTTTTGATACATCAGTTATGTTCGTAACGGTCGTTTTACTTATTATTCTCGTACAGGTAGCTCAAAATTTAGGAAACTACTTTGCGAAAGTCTTTTTACGCAGATCATAAAAAGGAAGAGGGGAAAAGAAAATGAAGAAAATTTTAGCATTTGCATTATCAGCGATTGTAGGAATTTCGGCGTTAAGCGGCTGCTCAAGTGGAGACACGGGGGCAGGAGCAAAAGAGAAAGTAGTTCGCGTTGGCGTAACCGGAACAGATGGAGACGCTTGGGAAATTTTAAAGAAAAAAGCTGAAAAAGAGGGAATTAAAATTAAACTGGTTGAGTTCTCTGATTACACAACGCCAAATAAAGCGTTAGCTGATGGAGATATTGAACTAAACTCATTCCAGCATGTTGCTTTCTTAGAGCAATTTAAAAAAGAGCATAAGTTAGATATTACAGCTGTCGGTACAACGCAAATTGCACCAATGGGCTTATACTCTGAAAAATATAAGAAGGCAAATGAAATTCCAGATGGTTCAGAAATTGCGATTCCAAATGATCCAACGAACCAAGCTCGTGCATTAAAACTTCTTGATGCAGCTGGATTATTAAAGCTTAAGAAAGACTTTGGCTTATTCGGAGATCCAAGCGGCATTGCTGAAAATCCGAAGAAGTTAAAAATTACACCGGTTATCGCACAGCAAACACCTCGTGTATTAAAAGATGTTGCAGCTTCAGTTATTAATAACGGTGTTGCTGGTCAAGCTGGATTAGATCCAGCGAAGGATCCAATTTTCTTAGAAGATCCAAAGAATGAAAATGCGAAGCCATATATTAATATTTTCGCAGCTCGTACAAAAGATAAAGATGATCCAACACTGAAAAAAGTAATTGAACTATATCATTCAAAAGAAGTAACAGATGCAATTAAGAAAGAAACAAATGATGGTTCCATTTCAGTAGATCTTTCACTTGAGGAGCTTGAAAAAATCTTAAAATAATTATCGGGTTTAACGATTAACAGTAGGAACCCCTCCGCTGTTAGCTCGTTCAACATATAATTTACTTAACAAACAAAACCCTAATTCTGTACCTTCCAATTCTGTATAACGTAGAATCCAATGTTTGTTAAGTAGAGTGATGGACCAGGAGTTTTCCTGGTCTTTTTTTATGAATGAAAGTAGCTAGCGAATAGTAAGGTAATCCAAATTATAAAAGGGTAAGCAAATAAGCTGAAAATGAGTGTAATTATGAATTGTTTTTTATGAATGAGGTGTTTTTCGAATGAAAAAAAGAAAATAGAAAAAATCATAATGAAAACGGCTGACATTACGCCCGGATTATATGAACGATAAATGAAAAACAAAATAATATGTTGAACAGAGTTGAAGAATATCGCCCCCTGTATAAAAATAATCCAGTATATAGAAGACAAGAAGTTTAGTTGATATAGAAAGACGATAAGTAAGACAAAGATTGTTAATACGAAAATCGCAATGAAAAATTGTCGGCTTGTTATAAAATGAATTGAAAATTGATTAGCAAGATATTGTGGCATTTGAAAAGATTCTTCAAGGTTATGAACGAAAAATAATAAAGGAATGATCCAGGGTATAATAGTGGAATGTTTTTTCATCAACTTACATCACTCCAATAAAATATAGAAAGCCTAAAAAAGGCCCTCTATACAGGGATAGTTATTCGATTACGATACTTTTTAAATTATCCTCATGATGCTCTTGTTCTTTCGGATAAGCAGCTAGCTCCTCTTGCAAAATATTTAGTATTTGCTTAGCTGATTGTTGGATTGGGGGAGGTAACTCTTCTAATATATTCATACCGACTTTTATTTTTGTACGAATTACCTTTCTTAGTAGTTCCTCATGCATGTACTACACCTCCAAACCGAATATTTAGTACATCTTCTTCGAACTTAGCTCCTTGAATAGAAAGGTGTGTTAACGTTTTTGGTAATGTGATGTTCCGTTTCACAGAACCTGAACGAATGATAAGTTCATCACCTTTTTGATTTAATGAAAGTTCACTTTTGTTTGAGAAGGGAATGGAGAGAACGAAAATATACTCATCGCCATCTTTTTTTACATATTGAGTGCGCCCGTTAAATTTCACTTCCGTAGGGGAAGAATCTGATTTAAATAAAGCGTCTCCTACACGCTCTAACATGGACAAACCGACAACTTCTTGTTCAAACATAGGAGCTTCGTAAATAGGAAGCGGCTGAAAACTATTTTGAATTAATGTTTTATATTTTTTTTGAGTATCTTTCCATGCTTGAAAATAAGGATCGGTGACAGTGTTAGGGATGACGCGGTTAATCATAATGGCATCTACGTTATAATCGTATAAATTTAAATACGTAAAGCTACGCTGAGCTTCTTTAATGACCATTTTTTCGGGATTTACAACGATGCGGATACTTGTTATTTCTCGATTTGATAAAATATCTCTCATTTCTCCGAGCTGTTCAAGTGTATTCGTTAATTCGTCCATAATATCATCGGTTGGAAGGGGGACACCAAGAAGTGGTTGAGCTACAGGACGAACAACTTTTAAAACTTTTCTTTTAATAGGAAAGAGTTTTTCCATCCACCAGCCGAGCATGTCTGGAAAGCTGAGCATTGCTAATGTTTCTCCTGTTGGAGCACAATCAATGATAATAACATCATATGTGTTTTGTTTATAATAATCGAGTACGCGAAGTAAGCTAATTAAATCTTCCATACCAGGAAACATCGTTAATTCTTCTGTTGTAATATCATCAGCTGCTTTGGAGGTGAAGAGTAGCGTAATATATTTTTGTAATTTCCCCCAACCTTTTTCCATCTCATAAATCGTATTAATTTCTTGTGCCCACAAATTTTCACGAATTTCTAATGGCTCAGAAGATAGCTTTATACCAAATGAATCTCCTAAACTATGAGCAGGATCTGTACTCATTACTAATGTTTTTAATCCTTGTTTTGCGCTTTGAAGTGCAGTTGCTGCTGAAATGCTAGTTTTTCCTACGCCGCCTTTACCTGTATACAAAATAATTCTCATTATTCTATCCCCTTTGTTTCGAGTTTCGAATATTACGAATGCCGAAATAAAATGTTGAATAAAAACCCAACTAGGGTTTTATTCAATCGGAATGTTTTTCATTTTAGGTGTAGAAACCTTTTCTTCTGTTTTTTGCTGTGACGTAGCGATGTGATTCATGATCTTTTGGAAGATTTGTAGTAAGAATGCCTTTTCTTCTTCTGATAATGCTTCTGTCACTAGGTTAAAGTAATGGGCTGCATTTTGTTTTACTTCTTGGACGAGCGTTACGCCGTTTTCTGTTAAACGAATTAATACAATGCGTCGGTCGTTTTCATCACGGTACCTTTCAATATATCCCTTTTTTACGAGGCGATTTACAACACCTGTCGTTGTACTCATCGGTATATCAAGAAGGTCAGCAATTTTTGTCATTGTAATATCTGTATTTCGCTCCATCCAAAGTAAACAAAATACTTCTGTTTTAGAAAGTGTTAAATCTAGGCTTACCCATTCTTCAGGATAAAAAAGTTTCTTGGCGTTATCTAGCAGTAAGTCTAAAAAATGTTCATATTGCAACAATTATTTCCACTCCCGTATATTTCGAGGTTCGTAATATTTGTTTTTATTTTATGCAGAATTGAAATAAATGTCAATAGTTTTGGTTGTTTTTTCAGATTAGACAGAAAACTGACTTTGAAATGGTAGATTTATAAATATAAAACTAGAATTTACATAAAAATCCATCATGGTAAATATACTTATCTATAATGGATGCACAGCTAACGAGGGGGAGAACGATGAGAAGACGTAATACGCAAGCGTTCACGTTTTTAGCATGGACTTCATTTGTTTGCGCGCTTTCAGGTATGCTAATTGGAATTTATACGTTAGATGAAACGCTTAGTGTAAAAGGATATTATTTAATTGGAACATTATTTTTAACGATGTCTTGTTTTGTATTACAAAAAACAATTCGTGATAATGAAGAAGATAACGAGAGATTTCCGAAAAATAAACCGTTAGATAAAGAGTAAATCGTAAAGAAAGGCATTCGCCTTTCTTTTTTTATGTAAAAATGCAGTAAGTGCCGTGTGTTGACTTGCTTGAAGTACTGAAAATTTGGTATCATCAATAGTATTGTAGATTGAACGATATATTATGGAGGTGGCCTAGCCGTGTCAAGAATTTCCGTTGAGAATGTAAAGCACGTAGCACATTTAGCACGTCTTGCAATTACTGATCAAGAAGCTGAAAAATTTCAAAAACAACTAGATGCAATTGTTACATTTGCAGAACAGTTAAATGAATTAGATACAACTGATGTAAAACCAACCACTCATGTATTAACTATGAAAAATGTTATGCGTGAAGATGTACCAGAAAAAGGTTTACCAGTCGAAGAAGTATTAAAAAATGCACCGGATCACAAAGATAATCAAATCCGTGTTCCAGCAGTATTAGAATAGAGGAGGGGAATTTCGATGTCATTATTTGATCATTCCGTATCAGAGTTACATAAGAAGTTAAACAACAAAGAAATTTCCGTTACGGATTTAGTAGAAGAATCTTACAAACGTATTGCGGATGTTGAAGATAACGTAAAAGCTTTTCTTACATTAGATGAAGAAAACGCACGCGCGAAAGCGAAAGAATTAGACGCAAAAATTGGTGCTGAAGATAATGGTTTATTATTCGGTATGCCAATTGGTGTAAAAGATAACATTGTAACTAACGGTCTTCGTACAACTTGTGCGAGCAAAATGTTAGCAAACTTTGATCCAATTTATGATGCAACAGTTGTGCAAAAGCTAAAAGCTGCTGACACAGTTACAATCGGTAAGTTAAATATGGATGAGTTCGCAATGGGTTCTTCAAATGAAAACTCAGGTTTCTACGCTACGAAAAATCCATGGAACTTAGATTACGTTCCAGGCGGATCTAGTGGTGGTTCTGCAGCAGCTGTAGCAGCAGGAGAAGTATTATTCTCTCTAGGTTCTGATACGGGTGGTTCTATCCGTCAGCCAGCTGCATATTGCGGCGTTGTAGGTTTAAAACCAACTTACGGACGCGTATCTCGTTACGGATTAGTAGCATTCGCATCTTCACTTGACCAAATCGGACCGATTACACGTACAGTAGAAGATAATGCATACTTATTACAAGCTATTTCAGGTATTGACCGTATGGATGCAACTTCTGCTAACGTTGAAGTAGGAAACTACTTAGCTGGTTTAACAGGCGACGTTAAAGGTTTACGCATTGCTGTACCGAAAGAATACTTAGGAGAAGGTGTTGGCGAAGAAGCTCGTGAGTCAGTACTAGCTGCTTTAAAAGTATTAGAAGGTATGGGCGCAACTTGGGAGGAAGTATCTCTTCCACACTCTAAATACGCTCTAGCAACGTATTACTTATTATCTTCTTCTGAAGCATCTGCTAACCTTTCACGCTTTGATGGCGTACGTTACGGTGTTCGTTCTGATAATGTAAATAATTTATTAGACCTTTACAAAAACACACGTAGCGAAGGTTTTGGTGATGAAGTAAAACGTCGTATTATGCTTGGTACATTTGCACTTAGCTCTGGTTACTATGATGCATACTACAAGAAAGCACAACAAGTACGTACATTAATTAAAAACGACTTTGAAAATGTATTTGCTAACTACGATGTTATTATTGGACCAACAACGCCAACTCCGGCATTTAAAGTGGGCGAAAAAGTTGATGATCCAATGACAATGTATGCAAATGACATTTTAACAATCCCAGTAAACTTAGCGGGTGTTCCAGCGATTTCTGTTCCATGTGGATTCGGTGCTAACAACATGCCACTTGGTCTACAAATCATTGGTAAACACTTCGATGAAGCGACAATTTACCGCGTTGCACATGCGTTTGAGCAAGCAACAGACTATCATACAAAAAAAGCAAGTCTGTAAGGAGGCGAGCATAGATGAATTTAGAAACAATTATTGGTTTAGAGGTTCACGTTGAGTTAAAAACAAATTCGAAAATTTTCTCTGCGAGTCCAACAGAATTCGGAGCGGAGCCAAATACACAAACAAGTGTAATTGACTTAGGATACCCAGGGGTACTTCCTACTTTAAATAAAGAAGCAGTTAACTTTGCAATGAAAGCTGCAATGGCATTAAACTGTGAAATCGCAACGGAAACGAAGTTCGACCGTAAAAACTATTTCTACCCAGATAATCCGAAAGCTTACCAAATTTCTCAATTCGATAAGCCAATTGGTGAAAATGGTTGGATTGAAATTGAAGTAGACGGTAAAAAGAAACGTATCGGTATTACACGTCTTCATTTAGAAGAAGATGCTGGTAAATCAACGCATACAGCTGATGGTTCATTAGTAGATTACAACCGTCAAGGTATGCCTTTAATCGAGATCGTATCTGAGCCAGATATGCGTACGCCAGAAGAAGCATATGCATACTTAGAGAAGTTAAAATCAATCATTCAATACACTGGCGTATCTGATTGTAAGATGGAAGAAGGTTCCTTGCGTTGTGATGCGAACATTTCCCTTCGTCCAGTTGGACAAGAGAAGTTCGGTACAAAAGCGGAACTGAAAAACTTAAACTCATTCACTTACGTACAAAAAGGTCTTGAGCACGAGCAAGTGCGCCAAGAGAAAGAATTGTTATCTGGTGGTATCATCCAACAAGAAACACGTCGTTATGATGAAGCAACGAAGAAAACAATCTTAATGCGTGTGAAAGAGGGATCTGACGATTACCGTTACTTCCCAGAGCCAGACTTAGTTGAACTTTACATCGATGATGAGTGGAAAGAAGAAATTCGTGCTTCGATTCCAGAACTTCCAGATGCACGTAAAGCTCGCTACGTTGCAGAAATTGGCTTGCCAGCTTATGATGCACACGTATTAACATTAACGAAAGAGATGTCTGATTTCTTTGAAGCAGCAATTGAAGATGGAGCAGATGCGAAACTAACATCAAACTGGTTAATGGGTGAAGTGCTTGCATACTTAAACAAACAACAGAAAGAATTAAAAGACGTTGCATTAACGCCTGCTGGTTTATCTAAAATGGTTCAATTAATTGAAAAAGGTACAATTTCTTCTAAAATCGCGAAGAAAGTATTTAACGAATTAATTGAAAAAGGTGGAGACCCAGAAGAAATCGTTAAAGCGAAAGGTCTTGTTCAAATTTCTGACGAAGGTACACTTCGTAAAGTTGTAACAGAAATTCTTGATAATAATGAGCAATCTATCGAAGACTTTAAAAACGGTAAAGACCGTGCAATTGGCTTCTTAGTTGGTCAAATTATGAAAGCTACAAAAGGACAAGCAAATCCACCGCTTGTTAACAAAATCTTACTTGAAGAGATTAATAAGCGATAATAGTAATAACTTGTAAAGATTAAGCAGAAAAACACCCGTACATGGGTGTTTTTCTAGGTTAATCAAACGTTTGTTTAAATGAGAGAGAATCGTTTAAACAAACGTTTGATTAACTGTCAAAAGTGTAAAAATGTTTGTATAGCAACTATGGTATGATAGTTGCAAAAAGGTGGGAATAATGATAAATCTAGACATAGAGGTTTTTTTTTCATCTCATGAAATAATAGATAATTATTATTCGTTATATGTAAATTGTTGTGAGGAAATAGATGGACATAAATTTTTTGTCAAATAAAACAAAACCATTGAAATGAATATTTATTTTTGATGGACTACACGAATCGGGTTCTTACTGCCTGTTTGAGCGAGATAAAAGAAGGATAGGAAGATGAGAGGAGGTAGGCATGGGAATACTGAATAGAAGTTCGGTATGTTCTTTTTCAATATATAAAGAAATTTCCTGTGCTAATAAATGATGAAGCGAGCAAGAATTATTTATAATCCTACTTCTGGGCGCGAGCTATTTAAGAAGAGCTTACCGGAAGTATTACAAAAATTAGAACAAGCTGGATATGAAGCGTCTTGTCATGCGACAACTGGTCCTGGAGATGCGACTGTGGCAGCGAGGCAAGCTGCGGATCGTAAGTTTGATGTTGTTATCGCAGCTGGTGGTGATGGTACATTAAATGAAGTGGTGAACGGTTTAGTAGGACATGAACATCGTCCAAAGTTTGGAATTATTCCAGTTGGAACGACAAATGACTTTGCGCGTGCGATCGGTGTACCTCGTGCTATTGAAGAGGCTGCGGATATTATTTGTGAAGGGAAAACAGTTCCGTTAGATCTTGGTAGAGCGAATGATACATATTTCATTAATATCGCTGGTGGCGGCCGTATTACAGAATTAACATATGAAGTGCCAAGCAAGCTAAAGACGGTATTAGGCCAACTTGCTTACTATTTAAAAGGAATCGAAATGTTACCGTCATTACATCCAACATATGTTGAAATTGAGTATGATGGGAAATTACTACAAGAAGAAATTACGATGTTTTTAATTACGAATACTCGTTCAGTGGGCGGCTTTGAAAAGGTAGCACCATATGCATCGATTAACGATGGATTATTTGATTTATTAGTACTGAAAAAAGGTTCTATTGCTGACTTAATTAAAGCAGCGACACAAGCGCAGCGTGGTGAACATATTAACAATCCAAAAGTACTATACACACAAGCAAATCGAATTAAAGTGCATTCACCAGATAAACTAATGATTAACTTAGACGGTGAATACGGTGGAGATGCACCGATGGAATTCGAAAATATATATCATTGTCTTGAACTATTTGTTCCTGAACAACAAGAGGGTGCCCTGTAAAGGCATCCTTTTTATTATATAGAGGAATTGTAAATTGGAAGTTAGTTTGATTTTTATGGTATTTTTACAATTCGTTTATTTTATATCCATACTTTATTGATACACTGGAGGAGATAAGAAACGAGAGGTAGGATGCTATGGAGAAGGTAAAGGCAATACTATTTGATAAAGATGGGACATTAATGGATTTTCATTCAATTTGGATAAAAGTAGCTGAAGAGCTTGTCGCTGAATGTATAAAATTATATCAACTCCCACAGTCAATGCAGCAGGATTTATTAAAAGAAATCGGTGTGGATGGGGCATTTGTTCATCCTCGTAGTGCAATAGCTGCTGGAACAAGCCTCGATGTAGCAAAGGGGCTTTGTAAGTATATTACGTCATCTAAGGAGGAGGAAATGCATGAGTGGGTAAGTGGAAAATTATTTTCTCTTATGTATGAACACCGCTCCTATATGAAAATGACGGCGGATTTACCGAGGATTTTACAAGGTTTAAAGGATAGAGGATTTATTTTAGGTGTTGTGACAGCTGATGATTTTGCACCAACAGAATTATTTTTGAAACAATATCAATTAGAGTCTTTTTTTGATTATGTTGTAGCTTCAGATACATTTCCGGCACAAAAACCAGATAAAAGAATTGTAGAATCGTTTTGTGAAAGGTTTCATTTAGAGGCGTGTGAAGTAGCGGTCGTTGGAGATACACCAACTGATTTATATTTAGCGAAAAATGGCGGCGATTGCTATGCAATTGGAGTACTGTCTGGCACAGGAGATCGTCAAACGTTAGAACCACTTGCAGATTTAGTAGTACAATCTGTTGGGGAGTTTATTTCTCATTCGGGTGAGTTGATTTGGGAACAAGGAAAGTCTAATGTGTAAGAAAAATAAGTCTATAAGGACTCTTAATGAGTCTTTATAGACTTATTTTTTATGTCGACATAGAAGGTATGCAGGATGAATGCTGGGAAAGAACGTTGGCATACATTTTGCAATGAAAAGAGAAAACAATGTAAAGAAAAGGATGGGGTACGTAATGAACACAAAAAAATTTGCTAAAGTAAATGAACAAATTCCTGGACCGAAAGCAGCGTCTTTATTAGAACGCCGCCAAAATATAGTACCAAAAGGAGTAAGTAACGGCATCTCAACGTTTGTACAATCTGCAAATGGTGCTCTTGTAACAGATGTTGATGGCAATCAGTACATTGATTTCGCAGGAGCAATCGGAACAATTAACGTAGGACATTGTCATCCAGCTGTTAAAGAAGCGCTCCATAAACAAGTAGATCAATACATTCATACTGGATTTAATGTCATGATGTATGAGCCATATATTGAATTAGCAGAAAAACTTGCGGCATTAGCACCAGGAAGTTTTGATAAGCAAGTACTATTTTTAAATAGTGGTGCAGAAGCGGTTGAGAACGCTGTAAAAATCGCTCGTAAATATACAAAAAGACCTGGTATTATTGCTTTTTCTAAAGGATTCCATGGGCGTACATTAATGACAATGACGATGACAAGTAAGGTAAAGCCATATAAATTTGGATTTGGTCCATTCGCTCCAGAAGTATATAAAGCGCCGTTTCCGTACGAATATCGCCGCCCAGAAGGATTAACGGAAGAGCAGTACGATGACTTTATGATTGAAGAGTTTAAGAATTTCTTCATATCAGAAGTAGCACCAGAAACAATTGCAGCCGTTGTAATGGAACCTGTTCAAGGGGAAGGCGGGTTTATCGTTCCAAGTAAGAAGTTTGTGCAAGAAGTACGCAATATTTGTTCAGAACACGGCATCTTATTTGTAGCTGATGAAATTCAAACAGGATTTAGCCGTACAGGAAAATACTTTGCCATTGATCATTATGATGTCGTTCCAGATTTAATTACGGTATCTAAATCATTAGGCGCTGGTGTGCCGATTAGTGGTGTTATTGGGCGCAAGGAAATTATGAATGAGTCTGCGCCGGGAGAGCTTGGTGGAACTTATGCAGGAAGCCCACTAGGATGTGCAGCAGCATTAGCAGTGCTTGATGTAATAGAAAAAGAGAATTTAAATGATAGAGCGATAGAATTAGGAAAAGTTGTAATGAATCGATTCGAAGAGATGAAAAATAAATATAATTGCATCGGTGATGTGCGTGGTTTAGGAGCAATGTGTGCATTCGAGCTTGTTCAAGATCGGAAGACGAAAGCACCTGATAAAACGTTAACAGCTAATTTGTGCGCAGAGGCAAATAAACGAGGATTACTTCTACTATCAGCAGGGACATACGGTAATGTTATTCGTGTATTAATGCCATTAGTTATTACAGATGAGCAACTTGAAGAAGGATTAACAATAATTGAAGAATCATTGCAAGTCTGTTATGAGAAAGCAAATACTGCTCGTGTTTAAAAGCTAAATAATAAATCGCAAACATTCTAGCTGACTCTATATAAAATGCAGAAAATTCACTTTATAATAAAGGTAGTGAAGTGAATCGATGGATTAGAAGTTAGGGGTGGCTAGGATGGTTGGAGAAAAGGAACGAGTGTTAATGGATTTACAAGATGTATTTGAATATGCGTTTGACGAAATTTTTGTGACTGACGAAAAGGGAATCGTTGTGCGTGTAAATAGTACATGTGAAAGGCACTATCAACTAGCTGCTAAAGAGTTAGTAGGTAAGCATGTGAAAGAATTGCAGAAGGATGGTATTTTTTATCCATCGGCAACGTTAGAAGTAATTGAAAAAAAGAGACCGATTGAACTCGTTCAAACGACAAAATCAGGAGAGTATTTACACGTTCGTACAAGGCCTGTTTTTGATAATGAGGGAAATTTAAGAAGAGTAATTAGTTATTCACGTGATCTTACAGAGCTCTACCAATTACGTCAAAAGGTAGAGGAAATGGATAATCAGTTAAAAACATATAAAAAAGAATTAAGAGAAACATATGAACATGAAGGACTTATTTTTAAAAGTATCGCTATGCAAAAAATAGTCGAGACAATCAAGAAAGTATCCGTGGTAGATAGTACAGTTCTCGTTTTAGGTGAGACAGGAGTAGGGAAGAGTCGATTAGTACGTCATTTACATGAAGTGAGTAACAGGAAGAATGAAAGTTTCCATGAAATTAATTGTGCGGCATTGCCAACGAATTTAATTGAATCAGAGCTTTTTGGATACTCAGGTGGATCTTTTACAGGTGCGAATCGTGAAGGGAAAAAGGGACTATTAGAATCAGCGCATAGAGGAACTCTTTTCTTAGATGAAATTGGCGAAATGCCGCTTGAAATTCAAGCGAAACTTTTGCAAGTGTTGCAAGAAAAAACGTTTCGTCCTATTGGCGGAAGAGAATTAAAAAAAGTGGATGTTAGAATTGTAGCGGCAACAAATCGAGATTTAAGTATGATGGTGAAACAAGGAACATTCCGGAAAGATTTATATTATCGTCTGAATGTCATTCCAATTTTAATTCCGCCACTCAGGGAAAGAACCGAAGACATTTTGCCGCTCATTTATCATTATTTACAGCAATTTAACGAGAAATATGGCCGGAATGTAAAATTAGCACCTAGCACATTACAAATGTTTGTTGGTTACCCGTGGGAAGGAAATAATAGAGAAATTGAAAATGTGATTGAGAGAATTGTTATAACTGCTGATGATATCGTTACGATAGAAGATTTGCCAATAGCGATGCAAGAATCAACGGTTGAACAGTCCGGCCAAAGTCTCTATAAAATGTTAGAAGAAGTAGAACGTAATATTATTTTGAAAGCATATAAAACATATGGATCGAGTTATAAAGTAGCGGAGTTTTTAAAAATAAGTCAATCTGCTGCCACTAGGAAGATAAAGAAACTTATAGAGGAGGAAGAAAACAGTGGATAAAAAAGCGACGTTTGTAAATGTAGAGAAAAAGGCGATGTATATAAATGGTGAGTGGATTACATTGCAAGAACAAATTGAAGTAAATAATCCAGCAACGAAGGAAATATTTGCGACGGTACCAAAGGGCGGGGTAACAGAGGCAAAGCAAGCTGTTGATGCTGCTCATGAAGCTTTTAAATCATGGTCTAAGTTAACAGCGGCAGACCGTGCAGTGAAGTTAAAAAAATGGTTCACACTTATCGATGAAAATAAAGAAGAGATTGCAGCGATTATGACGAGGGAACAAGGAAAGCCGTTTGCAGAAGCACTTGGTGAAGTGAATTATGCAAATAGCTTTGTTGAATGGTATGCAGAAGAAGGAAAACGCGTATACGGTGAAATGATTCCTGCTTCTCATCCAAATAAACGTATTTTAGTTATGAAGCAACCAGTTGGGGTTATGGCAGCTATTACACCTTGGAATTTCCCTGCTGCTATGATTACGAGAAAGGTAGCCCCGGCGCTTGCAGCAGGATGTACAGCAGTTGTAAAACCTGCAAGTCAAACGCCATTAACTGCGTTGAAATTAGCTGAATTAGCTCATGAAGCGGGCATTCCAAAAGGCGTAATAAATATTGTAACAGGCAGTGCGAAAGCAATTGCTGATACGTGGATGGAAGATGGACGTGTTCGAAAAGTTTCCTTTACAGGATCAACTGAGATTGGGAAAGAATTAATGGCTAGTGCTGCACAAACGATGAAAAAGGTTTCACTTGAGTTAGGTGGTCACGCGCCGTTTATTGTTATGAATGATGCGGACTTAGATAAAGCTGTAGAGGCGGTAATCGGTTCGAAATTCCGTAACGCAGGACAAACGTGTATATGTACAAACCGAGTATTTGTTCAGGAAGAAGTGTATGAAGTATTTGCAGAGAAGTTTCAAAAGGCAGTAGGGCAGTTAAAAGTAGGAGACGGTTTTGGTGATGGAACGACTGTAGGACCACTTATTGACGAGAATGCAGTTTCGAAAGTACAGGAACATATTGAAGATGCTATTCAAAAAGGTGGAACAGTTTTATTTGGTGGTCAAAAGGTTGCAGAGCTAGATGGACACTTTATGCAACCAACTGTAATTGGATTGGCGAACGATACGATGCTTTGTATGAATGAAGAAACATTCGGACCAGTAGCACCAGTTGCGAAATTTAAAACGGTTGAAGAAGTAATCGAACGTGCAAATAATACACCATATGGCTTAGCTGCTTATATTTTCACAAAAGATATTAGTCAAGCATTCCAAGTTAGCGAGGCATTAGAGTACGGTATTATCGGATTAAATGATGGACTTCCATCAGTTGCACAAGCACCGTTTGGTGGCTTTAAAGAAAGTGGGATTGGCCGTGAAGGAGGGCATTTCGGTATCGAGGAATATTTAGAAATTAAATATATTTCATTAGGACTATAAGTAGTATACTAGAATCTCTATAAGGTAACAGAGAAGGAGATTCTAGTATGGTATATTGGTTATTATTACTTGTTACAATTATTTTTGAAGTAGCTGGAACAATTGCGATGAAACTATCAAATGGTTTAACAAAGCTTGTTCCAAGTGTACTTATTTTCGTATTTTATGGAATTTGTTTCAGCGTATTTGCTATCGTTGTCAAAAAAATTCATTTAAGTATTGCTTATGCGATTTGGTCTGGTGTAGGAACATTACTTATTACAATCATTAGCGTGTATTTCTTCAAAGAGCACATTAACTTATTCCAAGCATTTTGTATTCTTTTTATTGTTTTAGGAGTAATTGGGCTTAAGGTTTCATCGGCATCATAAAAGGCTATCTTCCGGTGTGGAAGATAGCCTTTTGTTTGTATTAAAATGCCCAGTTACCTTTACGGAAGATAGGTTCATGTCTTCCGTCAGCTGTAATGCCGTCGATATCAAGCTCAGCTGATCCAATCATGAAGTCGTTATGTGTAATACTATTGTTTGCTCCGTTTTCGGCAAGTTCTTCTTTAGACATTGTTTTTCCGCCAACTAAGTTGAAAGCATAAGCACTTCCGATTGCAAGGTGGCAAGATGCGTTTTCATCAAACAGCGTATTGTAGAATAAAACATTTGTGTTTGAAATTGGTGAATCATGAGGTACTAAAGCTACTTCTCCTAAGAAGTGAGAACCTTCATCTGTTTCTACTAAATGTTTTAAAGCCTCTTCACCAGTTTCAGCTTTATAATCTACGATACGTCCGTTCTCAAATGTTAACGTGAAGTTATCGATAATATTACCTGCAAATGCTAACGGTTTTGTGCTAGATACTTGGCCGTTTACACCTGTTTTAAGTGGCATTGTAAATACTTCTTCAGTTGGAATGTTCGCCATAAATGGTACGTTCTTTTCATTTAAGCTACCAGCACCAGCCCATACATGCTTTTCTGGAAGTTCGATCGTTAAATCTGTTCCAGGAGCTGTATAGTGAAGGGCTTTATAATGCTTTTCGTTTAAATAATCAACTTTTGTATGTAACGTTTCATCGTGTTCTTTCCATGCTTCCACAGGATTTTCTAAATCCGCACGAGTAGCTTTGAAAATAGCATCCCATAGTTTTGCTTCTTGTTCTTCTGGTGCAACGTCAGGGAATACTTTCGCAGCCCATTCTTTCGTAGGAACAGAAATGACACACCAGCTTACTTTATCAGCTTGTACGTAATCACGGTATACTTTCATTGCTTCACCAGCTACTTTATGAGCTGTTGCGAT
This sequence comes from Bacillus sp. BB081, assembly GCF_008368895.1. NCBI lineage: Bacteria > Bacillati > Bacillota > Bacilli > Caryophanales > Bacillaceae > Bacillus > Bacillus sp. BB081. The sequence goes on along the minus strand of NZ_QOZX01000021.1, from coordinate 81,238 downwards.
ACGCGTTGATTCTACACCTTTTAATAAATCAGGGTTTTCTGAATAAATAGACATAAATGCAGCACCTTCTTTTGCTAATTCTTCACGAGCGTGTGCTTTCCAAGATGGGAACTCAGCGAATGCTTCTTCAGGAGCTAGGTCGAACTTTAAGCGTGTTAACGTCTCATCATTCCAGTCCACATATACGTGTTTTGCACCAGATTTATATGCTTTTTCTGTAACGAGGCGCACAAATTGTACAGCTTCAAGAGGTGCACTAATTGATAATGTTTGTCCTGGTTGAATATTAACACCAACATTGACTGCAAGAGCAGCATATTTCTCTAACGTTTGTTCAAATGACATATGTATAATCTCCTTTAATTTGAAAGATTTCTTACTATATATAATACAAGAAAATTCAAAAAATATATATAAATATAGCGTAAAAAGAGAGCTCAAAATATATTGAGCTCTCATTGTTATTTAATCGAAGAAGCAAATTGTTCTACAGTCGTCGAATTGTGTATGCGAACACGCTTCATTTTTAACAACTCATCGGTTTCACCTTTCGTAATGAACTTTCCAGATTTTGTTGTCGTCGCAAATTGATAATATTTCTTCGTTTCTGCAACAACTTTATCATCCACATGACCGAATGGATAAGCAACTGCAATAACAGGCTTACCTGTTATTTTCTCTAGCTTTTCCTTTGATTCTTTTAATTCTTCTTCATAGTTTGTAATTTTCGGCAAGTCTGCATGTGTTGCAGTATGAGATTGCATAGAGAAAATGCCGGAATCAACCATTTCTTTTATGTCAGATGTAGAAAGTGATCCTTCTACATCAACGTTATCAACAATCATATATTCTGTTGCTGTAGGTTTAAACGTATCGTCTTTTAGTTTTTGTAAAACATGAAATGCATTCATATTATTTTTCATACCGTCATCAAATGTAACAAAGATAGGTTTATTTACTTTATTAATATCGCCCCAACGTTCAAAAGTTAGTAATGTATAGCTGTTGTCCTTTAAATATTTCATTTGGGCTTCAAAATTAGCAGGTGATACGAATAAATCTTTAATGCCTTGTCCATGATAATCATCGATTGCATGGTACATAAGAACGGGAACCTTTTGCTCGAAAGTAATAGTAGATTTTGTGAGTGGAATGTTTTTCCCATCTTCTTTCATTCCTATTGCTTCAATTTGAAACTCACCGCGTTTTCCTTCAAATTCTTTTATGTCAAAAGGAAGTGTAAATTGTTGCTCCTTTTCTTTAGAAGAAAAAGATTTAGCACTTTCCTTCCCATCAGCTGTGCGCCAAATTTTATATTGTACCTCACTTAAAGTATCCTTTATATCTGTCATATGAATAGTAGTGTTTGTAGATTCTTGTGTAATTGGATGATAAGAAATTTTACCTTGTTCTTGTACGGTCACTTCTTGTTTCTTAGTCTCTTGAACATTTTTCTCTTTTTTAGGCTCTTGACTTACATTGCTAGTATTACAACCTGCTAGAATGGCAGACGTACATAAAGCAATTGCTGCGTATTTTCTCATAAAATCACCTTCTATTGTGTATTATGTTGCATACGTATTTAAAATCCCCACCGCTGTAAGAGAGGTGGGGACATACCCTTGTTCATCATATCATTTTAGTAAAGTTTACTTTATCCCGCTATTTGTGGGCAGTAAGACCCCACCTCAGAATTCAGCAAAAGCAAAGAGGTTAGGTGGGGGGAATCAACAGCCCATAAAAGCTCGATTGGTGAGGGCTAATAATCAGTGGGGGTGAACAAAACCCCCACTGATTAAAGTTTTACTTTATAAGAGATATGAATTTTTCCATTGATGTATTAGGCCCTACAAAGTGGCGTTTAATTAAGTACTGTTCGTTTGGCATCCCTTTTGTAATGTGATTACCGTGATCAGTAGTTACTGCGAACTCATAATGTTTTTTTGTTTCTTGAACAGCTAGGTCATTATAAGAACCTACTGGATAGGCGAGAGCGATGACCTTTTTACCAGTAAGGGCTTCGATTTTTTCTTTCGAACTACGTAATTCCTCATCATAATTACTAGAATAAGCCATCATCGTATGATTGGCAGTATGCGATTGAATAGAAAAAATGCCTGAATCCATCATTTGTTTTATCTCATCTGTTGATAGACGATTTGGTTTGTCTATCTCATTTGCAGTAAGAAATTCAGTAGCTGTAGGTTGAAATCTATCATCCTTTAATTTTTGTAAAATATGAAGAGCGTTCATATTATTTTTTCGACCATCATCCATCGTTACAAAAACAGGTTTATTTACACGATTTATATCATTCCAACGTTCAAATGTAAGCATCGTATAACCGTTATCTTTTAAATATTGCATATGTTTTTCGAATTGCTTAGGTGGTACGTATAAACCGTAATCCCCATCACTTGGTCCAGGGTATTTTTCAATTGCATGGTACATTAATACGGGTACACTTTGCTGGAAGGTAATTTTAGATGTTACTAGATTTGTTTCAGTATGATCTTCTTTGATTCCTACTGTTTCAATTTGGAATTCGCCACGTTTTAAATGAAATGATTTTAAATGTAGTGGGAGGGCAAAGTCACGTTCTTTTTCTTGTGAAGTAAAAGTTTGTTTGCTTTCAGGACCATCAGCAGTACGCCAAATATTGTAACGTACTTGTGTGAATGAATCTCTTAAATCCTTTGTATAAAGCGTGGTGTTTTGTGCGTTATATTCATACGGATCCCATGTAATAATCCCTTGTGTTAAAGGCAGTTCAACCGCTTTCGCTTTTTTTTGTTCAACTGTTTGTTTCGCCGTTGCTTCTTTTATTTGTTTATCACTAGTGCTACTAGTGTTACAACCTACGAGAATAGCAGAAGAAAGTAAAGCGATATATGTATATTTTTTCATTCTATCATCCTTCTATTGTGTTTTAATTATCATCACTTATTTCTTGAAATTATCATTCGTATAAGTGACACTAATTCAAATTTTCGATTTTAAAAATTTGAATTATACCCTTGTACATCATATCACTATAGAATATATAGGGGAATACATTTTTGGAATAAATCGGAAATGATAACTTATATTTTTCTGGTGAGGTTTACATAAAAATACATATAGAAGAAAGTAAAAAACTCCACCTAAATTTCCTTTTGGAAAAGGAGAAGTAAGGTGGAGTTTTTTATTAAATAAACAATCCAGCGATTGTTGCAGATAAAATAGAAGCAAGTGTTGATGCAAATAACATTTTCCAACCAAATTTAGAAACGATGCTTCCTTGTTTTTCAGAAAGGGCACGGATTGTACCAACAATCGCACCAATTTGGCTAATACTTGCGAAGCTAATTAAGAATACTGTAACGATTCCGACTGTACGTGGAGATAATGTTGATGCAACATCTTTTAAATCAAGGATTGCTACAAACTCGTTTAATACAATCTTCGTACCCATAATACCACCAGCTGGGATAATATCTTGAGTTGGAATACCCATTAAGAATGCGAATGGAGAAAGTATATAACCGAAAATTTGTTGTAAAGTAACAGCATATCCCATTGCACCTGAAGCTGCGCTAATTACGTAGTTTACAACTTCCATCACACCGATGAAGGCAATCATTAATGCGGCAACGATACCAGCTACTTTTAAACCATCAAGCGCACCGTTAATCATTGCACCGATAAAGCTGTCACCGAATAAAGTTCTATCAAATTTTTGAATCACTTCATCTTCTTTCTTCGTATCAACTGGTGTTAATAGCGAACAAACGATCAAGCTTGAGAATAAGTTTAGCGGAAGAGCTGCTAGTACATATTTCGCATCTAACATCATTACGTATGATGCTGTAACAGAAGCAGAAACGGAACTCATTGCAGAACAACAAATGATAAACATACGGTTTTTGTTAAAATGCTGTAAATCGTTTTTAATAACGATTAACGCTTCACTTGAACCGAAGAATACAGAGTTTACTGCGTGGAATGACTCAACGCGTGGTAAACCAGTAATTTTTGAAATTGCACCGCCGACAACGCGAACGATGAATGGTAAAACACCTAAATAACTAAAGATAGAAAGTAGTGCTGAGAAAAATACGATAATTAATAGTACGTTTAAGAAAAAGACAAAATCTCTTTGAATTCCATTAAAGAGAAAATCGACACCTGTCGTACCAAGTTTAATTAGTTTGTTGAAAACTTTACCAATGAAAATAATGATTTGTTGACCAATCTTTGTGCCAAACATAAACCAACCGATTAAAATTTGAAAACCAATCATAATAGCAATTGCACGGAAGTTGATTTTACTTCTATTGTTTGACAAAGCAAAGCATAGACCTAAAACGACAAGAATACCGATAATGCTCATTACATATTGCATGTAGTTGCCCCTTTCAGAAGTTCGTATAAAGTTTGTACATAAAACGCTCGTTATATTACTAAAAATAAAACAAAGAGGTTTTATGTCATACGTAAGATGTCTGACCTTTTAGAAAAATAAAAATAAAAAAAGACCCATATGGATTCACTTTCATCTATGAGAGAAAGCTAATCAATATGAGTCCTTTTTTGCACATAGGCTAATATTCATTAGTTTTCCCCATAGTCCAGCAATTTAAGGTTGCTGGGTAGAAACTCTCGATCCATATTATCGAATATATATGAGGTAACATCGTCCGTATTAAATTAGTAGTAGCGTAACATTAACAGAGAACTATCGTCAATAGCTTTTTTTCTTCCGATAGAAATAGACCATATAAGTATGATAAAATGTAACGCAGTGTTATGAAAAAGAGAGGTCGGAAAATGAGTACAAAAATGACGCCACCAGTTGAGAAAAATGAGTTTATAGATGTAGTATTTGAAGATTTAACACATGATGGTGCCGGTGTTGCGAAAGTAAAGGGCTATCCTATTTTCGTTAAAAACGGATTACCAGGTGAAGAAGCACAAATTAAAATTATTAAAGTGAAGAAAAACTTCGCATTCGGTCGTTTAATGAAGCTTCATACAGAGAGCCCATATCGTAAAGATGCAGAATGCCCAGTGTACAATCAGTGCGGCGGTTGTCAGCTTCAGCACTTAACATATGAAGGACAATTACAAGCGAAAGAAAAACAAGTACGTGACGTTATGCAGCGCATTGGCGGATTAAGCGATGTTCCTGTGCACCCTGTACTTGGTATGAAGAACCCATGGGTATACCGTAACAAAGCACAAGTACCAATTGGAGAACGTGAAGGTGGACTTGTAGCTGGTTTCTATCGCCAAGGAACACATGACATTATTAATATGGAATCATGTTTAATTCAGGCAGAAGAAAACGATACATTAATCCAGGAAGTAAAACGTATTTGTGAAAAACATGGTATTTCGGCATACAACGAAGAGCGTAATAAAGGAACACTTCGCCATGTAATGGCTCGTTACGGACAAGTAACAGGGGAAATTATGCTTGTCTTCATTACTCGTACAGCAGAATTACCAAACAAAAAAGCAATAATTGAAGAAATTGCTGCGAAATTCCCAGAAGTAAAATCGATTGTTCAAAACGTAAACACGAAACGTACAAACGTAATCTTCGGAGACACAACGACAGTACTGTACGGATCAGAATACATTTATGACTTTATCGGTGACATTAAATTTGCAATTTCAGCACGTTCATTTTATCAAGTAAACCCAGAACAAACGAAAGTGCTATACGATAAAACGTTAGAATACGCAAAACTAGATGGCAACGAAACAGTAATTGATGCCTATTGCGGAATTGGATCAATCTCCTTATTCCTAGCGCAAAAAGCGAAAAAAGTGTACGGCGTTGAAATCGTCCCAGAAGCAATCGAAGACGCAAACCGAAACGCAGCATTAAACAACATGACAAACGCTGAGTTTGGCGTAGGAGAAGCAGAAGTAGTTATTCCAAAATGGTACAAAGAAGGCATAATCGCCGACACAATGGTCGTAGATCCACCGCGTAAAGGTTGTGATGATGCACTACTAAACACAATCATCGACATGAAACCAAAACGCGTCGTATACGTATCATGTAACCCAGCAACATTAGCACGTGACTTAAAAGTACTAGAAGAAGGTGGATATAAAACGCAGGAAGTACAACCTGTTGATATGTTCCCGCATACGACTCATGTGGAGTGTGTAGCTTGGCTTAAGTTGGTATAATAGGAAAGCAGTTGATATAGGAGAATCTATACCATCTGCTTTTTGGTTTACAAAAATACCATTTATAAGCGATTTTAGTTAAAATAAATATTGCTGATTTTCATAAATTATAAATTGAGAGTTTGAAATTGCATTCATATTGAGAGGATTTGAATTTGAAATGATAGATAATTTTTGGAGTGATTTACCACGACCATTTTTCGTACTTGCACCAATGGAAGATGTGACAGACGTTGTTTTCCGTCACGTAGTAAGTGAGGCAGGTCGCCCAGACGTATTCTTCACAGAGTTCACAAACTCGGATAGCTATTGTCATCCAGAAGGTATGAAAAGTGTACGTGGCCGTTTAATTTTTACAGAAGATGAACAACCGATCGTGGCGCATATTTGGGGAGATAATCCTGAATATTTCCGTCAAATGAGTATTGGTATGGCAGAGTTAGGATTTAAAGGCATCGATATTAACATGGGTTGCCCTGTACCGAACGTAGCATCAAGAGGAAAAGGTAGTGGTCTTATTCTACGTCCAGACGTTGCGGCAGAACTTATTCAAGCAGCAAAAGCAGGCGGACTACCTGTCAGCGTAAAAACACGACTGGGCTTTAAAGAGTTAAGCGAATGGGAAGAGTGGTTAACGCATATTTTCAAACAAGATATCGCAAACCTTTCTATTCACTTACGTACAAGAGAAGAAATGAGCCAAGTCGATGCACACTGGGAACTAATTCCGGAAATTAAAAAATTGCGTGATCGTATTGCACCAAATACGCTAATAACAATCAACGGAGACATTCCTGACCGTCAAACTGGACTGGAACTTGCTGAAAAATACGGCATTGATGGTGTTATGATCGGACGAGGTATCTTTAAAAATCCATTTGCTTTCGAAAAAGAGCCAAGAGAGCATAGCAGTAAAGAACATTTAGATCTTTTAAGACTACAACTCGATCTTCAAGATCAATATGCAGAAGTATTACCACGCTCTATCACAGGACTACATCGCTTCTTCAAAATTTATGTAAAAGGCTTCCCTGGAGCTGCTGAACTAAGAAATCAATTGATGAGTACGAAATCAACGAATGAAGTGCGTGCATTGCTTGATAAGTTTGAGGCGAGTGTTAATGTGGTAGAAGGTAGTGAAACAGTGTAACTTTTGAAAGTTACACTGTTTCATTTTAATTAAGGTGAACCGTACCATAAGTAAGTGAGGTATTATATGTAAAAAAGGGTAAGAAAAGAATACAGGAGAAAAGTGAAAATGGTAGGTTGGTCTTGATTTTCAATGATAGTATCATGTTTATTTTATTATGCCTATAATTGGAGGCCATGTGAATGTTAAGTGATCAGGCGAGATATTCTAGGCTCGCGAATATAACAAAAATAATAAATACAAAATTAGAACTACGTGAAGTATTGCAGCGTGTAACAATGGCGATATCAGAGGAGATTGTTAAGTGCAACGCTGTTGGAATCTATTTACCCCAGGAAGATGGAACATTTAGAGGGTTTGCAGGAAAACCAGAGACAATAAATGGCGTAACGCTCGATACTCAGGTAATTGATCCTGAAATAGACTTACTGGCAAAAGAAGTTATTGAAACAAAAAAAACCATTTATATCCCTGATACATCAAAGGATCATCGGCCGGATTCGAGACCAGCTGCTGCGTTCAAAATTAAGTCCTTATTAGCTCTACCTATCTCATTTGGGCAAGAGTTATTTGGTCTGGTTTTTTTATTTGATTATGGAATTCCAATGAACTTAACAAATTCAGAAATTCAAAGTGTTGAAGCTTATGTAAATATGGCTGCGGTCGCAATTCAAAACGCAAATAATTTAACACAAAAGGAAAACCTTATTGCCGAGAAGCAGCTGTTACTAAATGTTACCCGTGATTTATCAATGTGTTCCTCGATACAGGAGAGTTTTGATAAATGTTTTCTTTACTTAGGACAGATTTTAGAGAGTAAAAACATGGCTGCCCACCTTTTAGACCCGCTAGATAAAACAACGATTAAAACAACGAAGTTAAGCAAGGACTGTGATTGGACAGAAGCGGATTGGATGGAGAAAAGCTATGAAGCCAAGATCCAAGAGGTTATTCAAACAAAAAATATAGATAGTAAGGGTCTACTGATGATTCCATTGGTTTCAATGGGAGAAGTATTAGGGATAATCGTCGTTGGCAAAGAGGGAAAAGCTCACAATTATGATAATTCCCAAATGCAACTGGCAAAATCTATCGTTGATGCCACAGCACCTACGTTTTCCAACTTGTTATATATGGATCGACTTGAAAGCATGGTGGAAGAGCGAACGAGAGAACTAGCTGTTGCTAATGAAAAGGTTACAAGTGTGATTGAAAGTATTACGGATGGATTTTTTACTTTGAATAATACATGGGAATTTACGTACGTAAATAAGCATCAATATTTTCCACAAAGAAAAACAGCAAAAGATGTATTAGGCAAGAATATATGGGAGATTTTCCCGAGTAGCATTGACGAAGTTATGTATAAGGAACTTCATCGTGCAATGTCAGAGCGAACTACAGTTTATTTTGAATTTTTTTCTGCCTCTGATGAATATTGGCACGAAGTTATTGCATACCCGTATGATGATGGCATTTGTTGTATTTTTAAAAACATAACGGAAAAAAAGCAATATGAGCAGGAATTGAAAAGGTTATCAAACATAGATTTAATAGGGCAAATGGCAGCGGGTATCAGCCATGAGATTAGAAATCCAATGACAACAGTACGAGGATTTTTGCAGTTATTAAAAGAAGAGCCCACCTATGAGAAACATAATAAGCACTTTAATTTAATGATTGAAGAACTTGACCGTGCCAATTCTATTATTACTGAATTTCTCTCAATAGGTAATACAAAGAAATCAGATTTGCAGATGTTAGATTTAAATGCAATTATCCACGATATTATTCCTTTAATAAAGATAGATACGCATAATCAAAATAAATATATTCAAGTCGATGCAACTGACATCCCGGAACTACTTTTAAATCGTAATGAGATACGGCAATTATTAATGAACCTATACCGTAATGGCTTAGAGGCGATGAGCACAGGGAAAACTCTAACAATTAGCACCTATAAGGAAGGGCGAAATTGTGTGGTGCTTGCAGTGCGGGATCAAGGGAAAGGTATCAGGCCTGAAGTATTAGAGAAACTGGGTACTCCATTTTACACGACCAAAGATAATGGAACTGGATTGGGATTAGGCATATGTTATGCCATTGCTGCCCGTCATAATGCAAAAATAGAAATTCAAACAGGATCGGAAGGCACTATCTTTTTTGTTAAATTTAATTATGAAAATAATTAAAAATAATCTTATTTAGATTAGTTACGGTGAACCGTACCACAAATAAAAAGTAAAACCTAAGTAAACATAATCAATCTATTTCACCTGAATTTTGCGTAACATTTACGTTTGAGTTGCCTACTAAATTAGAGTTGCATAAAAAGAAATGGACTAACCTATATCAGATTAGTCCATTTTTTAGTGTGTTAATTAATAGTAAATCCCCATCCTTTTTTGCTTTATTAATATCACCCTCAAAGGAAGGAGCTATCCCACTACCAACTAAAATACTTTTTACAGTATTTGATTGAAGGCGTTTCTATCGATAGGACCTTTCTTAATTTCTAATACAATAAATTCGTTATTAGAAGTATCTCTTAATAATAAATAAAATCATCCCCACAAGCATTAATCCACCTAAGACTACAAAACCTCCCCCTAAAATGTTAAAGTAGTAACTTAACGACATTCATTTATACATGCTAAAAGCATTAAGATAATCAACATTTCAGGAGGCAAAACAATGGCAATGAGCAACAACGATATATTAAAAAGAGTAAGGTACGCTTTAGATATAAGAGATATAGATATGGTAGAAATCTTTAAACTTGGTGGTATGGAAGTAACGAAAGAAGATGTAGTTGATATGCTTACAAAAATAAAGAGAGCACCTCAGCATGAATCTGAAAATGATGATGTGGCTGAAGATGAGTACGTATTAACATGCGACATGATGATGTTAGAGGCATTTTTCAATGGATTTATTACTTTAAAAAGAGGGAAGCAAGATCCGAAACCTGGACAACCGGCACCTGTACAAAGCAAAGAGAGTGCGAATAATCTTCTTCTAAAGAAAATGAAAATTGCACTATCTTTAACGAGTGAGGATGTACTTGATATATTAGATAGCGTAGGCGTTACGGTAACAAAGGGAGAATTAGGAGCCCTATTAAGAAAGAAAGGTCATAAAAATTACAAAGAGTGCGGCGATAGATACGCAAGGAATTTCATTAAGGGATTAGGTGTAAAGTATAGAGGGTAATGAGTTTGTTAAAGCAGCAAATGATATAATAGGTAGAGTAGGGCGTTTGTATCCTACTCTTTTTTATTTGTAAAAATAATATGCTAGGTGATGAAATGGTACATACATATTTAGGTGAGACGATTAATTTTCATATAACTTATAAAAAGAAAAAGTCGGTGCGTCTTTTTGTAGATTCGTACGGAAATGTGGAAGTGCAGGCCCCAAAGGGAACACCTGTTGAATACTTAGTCCAGTTGCTAGAGGAGAAGTGGGATTGGATCCAGACAACACGTAAGGAAATGCAGGAGCGAGCGCTTGGACCACAGGAAAAGGATTATGATCAAGGAGAGGGCTTTCTGTATTTAGGACATACGTATCCGATACAGATTTCTCAAGATGCAAATATTACGCAAGACAATGCAGTGTTTAAAGAGGATAAGCTACATATTTATGTGAAAGAGCTTAAGGATGAGAAAATACAACAAGCTTTAAAACGATTTTACTATAAGCAGTGTAAGTCATTAGTAGAGAAGAGTATTAAGGTGCATCAAAGTAACTTCAAAACAAAACCGCGTTCTATTCGTATTACAGATAGTAGTCGTACGTGGGGAACGTGTGATTCAAATTTACAGCTAACATTTAATTGGAAACTAGCGATGGCACCTCAGCAAGTAATTGACTATGTAGTTGTTCATGAAATGTGTCATATGGTGCATTTAAATCATGATCGTTCTTTTTGGCGCCTTGTCGGGAAGATAATGCCTGATTATAAGGAAATGGAGAATTGGTTAGCGTTATCTAGTTGGAAGATGACGGTTTAGGAAGGGATATCGATTTTTGTCGGTAAATCGATATTCCTTGTCGAATCGTTGATATATTGTGAGTTATGATAGATATATTCGAAAAATCGTTGATATAATTTCATTTACCACAGAATTGTTCAAAGGCTCGAAAAAAAGGAGATGTCACAAGGGACATCTCCTTTTTTCGAGCATATAGATCATCGCCCAAACTTCACAACAAAATCTCCGTCCACTTTCTTCAGTTCATACCCACGATACCCCTCCGAAAGCAACGCCTGCTGTCCACCAGCATCACTCATCGGAACGCTCTTAACATCGGACCAATCTCTTTCCTTATTCTCACGCAATTCCTTCACAAAAACATACCGCAGACTCCCACCATACTTTTCCTTCAGCGCAGCAATCTCCATCCCTTGCGCAAATTTATCCTTCAAACTCGGAATGTTAAAAGGAGCAACGGTGCAGCAAACGTAATCGTATTTGCTATCTTCTTTTTGTAATTCGTCCATGATGACTGTCGCTAATATTTTTTGCATCCCATTTCCTCGGCTGTTCGGGTGAACATTTGAAATTTCTTGATAGATGACGCGATGTAGTTCGCTTTCTGGTATGCCAATATCAAGTCCTAAATGTTCTTCGTCGATAGGAGGGACGAGTAGGGCACGAAATGCGATGAGTTCGTTTTCGATAAAAGCACCGATCATCATGCCGTTTCCTTCTAGAATGTATTGAAACTCTTCTAGCGAGAGTGGTTGTAAGCGACTTTTATCCTCTAGCGCTTCAACCACAACGTTTTGTAGTGATAAAATTTGATCGATGTGCTCTAGTGATAGTAATGTAACGTCAAATGGATCGTTATTATGTTTTAATGATCCTTTGTATAGCACTGTCATGCGTTAGTCCTCCTTTAGCGTACAACGTCTTGAAAGACGGTTAGTTCTTGTAATGTATCTTCATTTATTTCAATGCCGAGTCCTGGCTTTTCGTTTAAGCGAATAAATGGTACGTCGTAATGTAAGTTTCCGATTTCTTTCGTGAACTTTAATGGACCTGTAAGTTCAACGCTCGTAATGATTTTTTTCGAGAAAGCGACATGGAATCCTGCGGAAGAGGCAACGGATGATTCGACCATGGATCCAACTTGGCATTCAATGCCGGCCATTTCTGCTTGATGAGCGAGTTTTACAGCGGGATATATGCCGCCGCATTTCATTAGTTTTATATTTACTTTATCAGCCGCGTCTAATTTAATGATTTGGCGCATTTCACGAGAACCTTTTAATCCTTCATCGATCATAAGCGGAAGGTCTGTTTTAGAACGAATGTGAGCCATTGCGTCAATATCGTCTGCGACAACAGGCTGTTCAATCCAGTCGATGTTTAAATGACCTAATGAACGAAGTGCCGTTAATGTGTTGGCGCTATTTTTCCATCCTTGGTTTACATCAACGCGAATTGCAATATCATTTCCTACACGTTCACGTACCGCTTCAATTCTTTTTACATCTTCTTTTACATTCGTACCGACTTTCATTTTGAAAGATTGGTAACCTTTTTGAATCATGGAAGCAGCTTCTTCAGCCATGTCTTCAGGTTCGGCGATACTTAAGACGTGAGTGACAGGGAAGTCTTCATGGTAGCGTCCGCCAATTAATTGATATACAGGTTGATTTAGTTTTTTGCCCATTATATCAAAACAAGCAATATCAATCGCGGCCTTCGCAGTAGGAACACCGTAAATTGTATTGTCCATCATATCGTGTATTTTCTCGATATTCATTGGATTTTGCCCAATGAGCGCAGGAGCAAGTGTATGTTTTAAAGTATGGAAAGTACTTTCCCATGATTCGCCTGTAACGTGATCATCAGCGACGCCCTCACCGTATCCGATAATGCCTTCATCTGTTTCCATTTTGACGATAACAGAAGGCATATCAGAATAAGAACCATAACTAATAACAAACGGATCGCGAAGCGGTAAACGAATTGCGTAAAGATGAATAGCTGTAATTTTCATTGGGTAGAGACCCCTTCCTGTTTACAATAGTTTTGTACATTTGATATAGTTGACGTTAAATGGTCGTTAATTAATGATAAGGAGTTAGAGAAATGATGATAAAAATTGCAGTTGTCGGTTCAAAGGAGTTTATGGAGAATCTTTTACCTATTGCTCATAAACTAGAAGAAATAGAGATTGATCCATATATTTATCTTCATCCGGCAGAATCTTCTGAACTATTAAAGCGTTTAAAGCCTTGTGATTCCATCTTTTTCTCAGGTGCTTTACCTTATTATATGGCAAAAGAAATAAGAGAACAATTAGGAATTCCAAGTACGTACTTACAGCAAGACGAGACAACTGTCGCATCTTCCATTCTTTCTGTCATGTATCACCAAGGTATTCAACCACAGCACATTTCAATTGATTTAGTAGACCGCTCATTCATTACAAATGTGTTCCATGATATCGGTATAAAAGAAAGTCCACAAGTGTTAGATTATGAAAATATGCTGTGGAGTAAAGATGAAATAAATAGAGTTATGGATTTTCACATAGCTAAATATGAATCTGGAGAGGCTCATTTAGCTTTAACTAGTATTCACGCTGTCTATGATGAACTTCAAAAAATAGGTATTCCTTCAGAGCGCATGGTAGATCCGAAGCAATCCATTATACATGGGTTAAAAGATGCGAAAATAAAAGCTGAGTTAGCAAAAAGCCATTCAGCTACTGTTGGTGCTTGTATGATTTCTTCTTTAGAATTACGAGAAGGTTTGCTTGAGCAATTAGATGTCATTTCAAAAGAACTACGTGGTTCATTTAAAAAAGTTGATGAAATGACGTTCATTTTGTATACGACTCGTGGTGATATTGAATCAATTATAAAAACAAATATGATAAATCATTTATTTGCGAGTATAGAAGGAACGATAGCTATTGGATTTGGTTACGGAAAAACTGTGAAAGAAGCGGAGCAAAATGCTAAAATCGCTCAAAGTTTCGCGAAGAATAATCCAATAGACCACTGTTTTTATATACTAACAAGTGATAAAGAACTATTTGGTCCGTTCCCGAAAGAACAGAGAGTACAAAGTTTGAAGAATGACAACCCAGAACTCATAAAAATAGCGAAGGAAACGAAACTTAGTCCAGCCAACTTGTCAAAAATTATTCAATTTAGTCAATCACATCCGTCATTGAAGTTTACAGCAGCGGATCTTTCTGAATACTTACAAGTAACTCGGCGATCAACAGAAAGGTTATTAAAGAAACTAGTTGATTATGGGTATGCTCATATTTGCGGCGAGGAAATGCCCTATCAACAAGGGCGCCCTCGCGCAATATATGAAATGAATTTACCGGTATCTTTAAGCTTCTAGTTGAGCCTTTTGTTTTTTTATTAGTTCTGCTTTTTCAATGTCTGATAGTTTTACAATTGTGAAACCAGTTATACCATAAATGATTGAAATAATAGGTACGATGAAATTCAAGATAGCATAAGGAGCATATTCAAATGCACCGACGCCAAGTGTAGCTAGAATAAATACACCGCACGTATTCCAAGGAACGAAGACAGAAGTTAATGTTCCACCATCTTCTAATGCTCTGGATAAATTTTTAGAATGTAGTCCTTTTTCAGTGTATGCATTTGCATACATTCTTGAAGGGACAACAATTGAAATATATTGTTCAGAGCAAGTAAGGTTTGTTGCAAAGCACGAAGCAATAGTAGAAGCGATAAGCCCTTTTGCTGATTTTGCTAACTTTAAAATTTGATTTACAATTGAGCGAAGAATTCCTGTATGTTCTAGTACTCCTCCGAAAGTCATAGCGACAATTGTCATAGATACTGTATTCATCATCGAATCTAAGCCACCGCGGTTAAATAGTTCGTCTACTAGCTTGTTGCCAGTGTCTATAACAAATCCAGCTTGGAGTGCACCGACAGCTGATGAGACAGAACCACCTTGAATAAAGACTTGTGATAGGAAACCTAAAATAATACCTACGAGAATCGCTGGTATAGCTGGGACCTTTTTAGCGACCAATACCATAACGGCTACGGGTATGATTAATAGGAAAGGTGAAATAACAAAGTTTTGTTGTAAGACTTGTAATGTTTGATCGATGCTTTGCGCATCAATATTGTTATCACCGAAGCTTCTTCCTAAGAAAGCATAGACGATAAGAGTAATAATTAAACCTGGAATTGTAGTAAATAACATATGACGAATATGTGCGAATAAATCTGTATTTGTTAATCCTGCGGCTAAGTTTGTTGTGTCTGAAAGCGGTGACATTTTATCGCCGAAATAAGAACCTGAAATAATGGCACCAGCAACCATTGGAGCTGGAATACCCATACTTAGACCAATGCCCATTCCGGCAACACCAATTGTTCCCATTGTAGACCAAGAGCTACCAATCGCTAATGCAACGATAGAACAGATAATGGTAATGGATACTAAAAATAGTGATGGAGTTAAAAGTTTTAAACCGTAATAAATCATTGTTGCGACGATTCCACCGCCAATCCAAGCACCGATTGTTAAGCCAACAAGAATAATAATGACGATAGCGGGTAATGCAAGACGAATTCCTTTATACATTGCTTCTTCAAGATCATTCCATTTGTAACCGTAACGCCAAGCGACAATAGAAGCAACGGTCGTACCGATAATAAGTGGGACGTGAGGGCTTTGTTTTAATAAAACAATTGTAACCATCATAACTGCAACTGTAATGATAATAGGGATTATTGCTACGCCAAAAGGTATTTCTTTTTTCATAAATTGCCTCCTCATTATGTATGTTTGTATTTTTAGAATTGTCGCAAAATAGACGTTATTAAATTATAATAACTAAAAATTGATATGAGCGTCAATAAAAAACAGAAAATAAGGAATGTTCTATCGTTATAAAGTGAGTGGAAATAAGTTGTCGATCGTATTTAAAAATAAACAATTGACTTTTTTCTTAAAATTCAATATGTTCATAAAAACATCTGTTTTTCATAAGTATAATTAACCTGAATGGTTTTGAAATTTGGGAAGGAGAATGTAGCTTTGAAAACATTAGAATTACAAGAGCGGTTAACTGAAATTTTTCAGCATTTACATGAAAACCCTGAAGTGAGTTGGAAAGAGTATGAAACGACAGCGTATATTACTAACTTTTTAAAAGAAGAAGGAATTTCATATAAAATATTTGATGATTGCCCAGGCGTGATTGCTGAAATTGGAAGCGGAAATCCAGTAATTGCAATTCGTGCCGATATGGATGCACTTTGGCAAGAAGTGGACGGAGAGTTTAAAGCGAATCATTCATGTGGTCACGATGCTCATATGACAATTGTGATGGGGCTTATTTTACAATTGAAAAATATGAGATGGGATAGTGGAACGGTTAGATTTATTTTTCAGCCGGCAGAGGAAAAAGGAAATGGTTCTTTAAAGATGGTAGAGAAGGGTGCTGTGGATGATGCTGACTTCTTATTTGGTGTTCATCTAAGACCGATTGAAGAACTACCTTTGAAACAAGCTGCCCCATCTATTCGTCACGGAGCAGCAGGATTTTTAGAAGGAACGATTCATGGAGATGATGCACATGGGGCACGCCCGCATCAAGGGATAAATGCAATTGATGTCATTTCTATGATCAATATCGGTTTAAAAAATATATGGCTACCACCGCAAAGTTCATATTCAGTGAAGATGACAAGGTGCCAGGCTGGTGGAGATAATTTAAATATCATTCCAGGTAACGGGCATTTTAGTTTAGATGTTAGGGCAGAGAGTAATACATTATTAGAAGAATTGAAGAAAAAAATAGAGCATGTAATAGAATCGGCCGCATCGATGGGATCGGAAACTTCATACAAATGGATTGATCTTGCACCAGGAGCTGAAGTTTCAGAAGAAGCTGAGCGCTTTATGCGAAAAGGCATTCTTGAAGTGTACGGGGAAGAGGGGTGCACTGGACCGCTGTATACGACAGGAAGCGATGATTTTCATTACTACACAGTGAAGAGACCACATTTAAAAGCTGTCATGCTTGGACTAGGTGCAAATCTACAACCTGGATTACACCATCCGTATATGAAGTTCGATCATAGTTGTATTATGGATGGAGTAGAAATATTGAAGCAAACTGTATTAAAGGTATTAGAAGACAGGGGCTAGAGAGCTCCTGTTTTCTTGTAGGAATTTGTCGTTAAGTCGATATATTGAAAAAATCGTTGATATATTTTAAGTTACGATAGATATATTCAGAAAATCATTTATATAATTTCACGTACCAGTTAACTTGATGCAAAATGAGTCTCCAGTACATGGTGTATAATAATAAGTACCATTTCTTAATAGGAGAAGACGAATGAACGAACAATATTACGATGCTGTATTACATATAAAAACTGTCGGTGAGCAAAAGGGCTTTAACAAGTCTATGCACTATCACCGTTATGAACCGACGCCATATAGCGGATTAGATGAGCTATTGAATCAATATGAAATAAGAAGTAGCGACCAGATTGTAGACTTTGGATGTGGAAAAGGACGATTAAACTTTTACATGCACCATAAGTGTGGCGCTTCAGCGGTTGGAATTGAAATGAATGAAGAGTTTTATAAAGAAGCAATGGATAATCTTGAACGATATGCACGCAAGGTAAGAAACAGTAAAGATAAAATTGGATTTGAATGTTGTTTAGCGCAGCAATATGAGATTGATCCACGTGATAATCGGTTTTATTTCTTTAATCCATTTTCTGTACAAGTGTTTATGAACGTAGTAAATAACATTTTGCTTTCGGTAGAGGAAATAGAGAGAGAAGTGGATATTATTTTATATTATCCTTCTGAGGACTATATTTTCTTCTTAGAAAATCAGACTGCGTTTGAATTAAAGAGGGAAGTTAGATTGCCAGGTGCTTATGAGAAGAATGGGAATGAGAGGTTTTTAGTGTATAGATTGGAGTGTTAATGTATGGGTGCTTGGGGAGTAGCAATATTATCAGACGATATCTTTAATATGCTGGAAGGAATTTGACGATCATATAATGTAATAAAAAAAGACACGCTCCCAATTGGGAGCGCGTCTTTTACTCACGTCTATAAATTAGTTACGGATTAAGTAATCAAATGCACCTAAAGCTGCGTTTGCACCTGAACCCATAGAGATGATGATTTGTTTGTACGGATTATTTGTACAGTCACCTGCAGCAAACACTCCTGGTACGTTCGTAGCTCCGTGCTTGTCTGTTACGATTTCACCGCGAGCGCGTTCAACTGTTTCGCCTAACCAGTCTGTGTTTGGCACAAGACCGATTTGTACGAATACACCTTGTAATTCAACGTGATGAACTTCTTCAGTTTCACGATCGATGTAAGAAATACCGTTTACTTTATCAGTACCAGTGATTTCTTTCGTTTGAACGTTTTTCAGAACAGTTACGTTTGGTAAGCTGTTAAGACGCTCTTGTAATACAGCATCAGCTTTTAATTCTGGCATGAATTCAAGAACAGTTACGTGCTTAACGATACCTGCTAAGTCGATAGCTGCTTCAATACCAGAGTTACCTCCGCCGATAACTGCTACGTCTTTTCCGATGAATAATGGACCGTCACAGTGTGGGCAGTATGCTACACCTTTATTTTTGAACTCAGCTTCACCTGGTACGCCAACGTTACGCCAGCGAGCACCTGTTGAAACGATTACGCTCTTACTTTTCAGAATAGCGCCGTTTTCAAGTTCCACTTCAATAAGTTCTTTTTTCTCTAAACGTTTTGCACGTTGTAGATTCATTACATCGATGTCGTATTCTTTTACGTGCTCTTCAAGACTTGCTACTAGCTTAGGACCTTCAGTACGTTTTACGCTGATGAAGTTCTCAATACCCATAGTATCCATTACTTGACCACCGAAGCGCTCAGCAACGATACCAGTGCGGATGCCTTTACGTGCTGCATAAATTGCTGCACTTGCACCAGCAGGGCCGCCACCAACAACAAGAACATCGTATGGATCTTTATCAGAAAGCTCTGATGCATCTGGACCGTTACCCATTTTAGCTAAAATTTCTTCAAGTGTCATACGACCGCTTCCGAAAGATTCGCCGTTTAGGAAAACTGTTGGTACTGCCATGATGTCTTTGCTTTCTACTTCCTCTTTGAATGCAGCGCCATCAATCATAGTATGTGTAATACCAGAGTTTAGAACGCTCATTACGTTAAGAGCTTGTACAACATCAGGACAGTTATGACAACTTAGGCTGATATAAGATTCAAAATGATATTCGCCTTGAATGTTTTTAATTTGATCGATTAATTTTTGTTCAACTTTTGGAGCGCGTCCACTTACTTGTAGTAAAGCTAACACTAATGAAGTAAATTCGTGTCCTAATGGAATACCAGCGAATACGACACCAGTGTCTTCATCAGGGCGATTTACGCTAAAGCTTGGTGTTCTCTCTAATTCAACTTTTTCTACTGTAATCTTAGATGACATAGTAGCTAATTCGTCTACTAGAGCTAACATATCTTTAGATACGTCGTCGTCTCCAGCGCTTACTTTAAGTAAAATATCGTTCTCCATTAACTGAAGGTATTGGGATAGTTGTGTTTTTATATCTGCATCTAGTATCATTTTGATCGAACTCCTTAGATTTTGCCTACAAGGTCAAGGCTTGGTTTAAGTGTTGCAGAACCCTCTTGCCATTTAGCTGGGCAAACTTCACCTGGGTTGTTACGTACGTATTGAGCTGCTTTAATTTTGTTAACAAGAATGCTTGCGTCACGGCCGATACCGTCAGCATTGATTTCCATAGATTGGATAACGCCGTCTGGATCGATGATGAATGTACCACGAGCAGCAAGACCTTCTTCTTCCATTAAAACGTTGAAGTTTGTAGTGATTGTGCGAGTTGGGTCACCAATCATAATGTATTCGATTTTGCCGATAGTTTCTGAGCTATCATGCCATGCTTTGTGAGTGAAGTGAGTGTCTGTAGATACAGAGTATACTTCAACGCCTAAGTCTTTAAGAGTTGCATATTGGTTTTGTAAGTCTTCAAGTTCAGTTGGGCAAACGAATGTGAAGTCAGCTGGGTAGAAACAAACTACACTCCATTTTCCTTTTAAACTTTCGTCAGTAACTTGGATAAATTCTCCATTATGGTAAGCATTAGCTTTAAACGGTTTTACTTCTGTGCCGATTAATAACATATTAAAATTCCTCCTAAATGTTGGTTTTGAGCATCAAAAAATAGTGTGCTCATAAAATATATTTTTTAATTAACTATAATAATTCTAATTCGATATTAATTATCATATAGAAGTGGTTATTTTGTCAAGTGAATAAACCAACTTTATATCAATTTAATTAATATTTATTCTCAATTAAGGTTGTTAGAGAATTAAAAGGTAGTTTTCATGTAATCGATTTTCAACGAGTATGTAAAAGAGTAGTGCGTATGTTAGAGACATGGTGTAAGTATAAATTGTTAGGAAGGGAATATTTCTTAGAAGTTGTGGATTTGAAAAGGATTGCTTATTTCTATTTTACAAAGAATTGTGCGATAAATAAAATAAAATGAATTAGAATCTTTTTGAACAATTTTTGTCATCTCAAATATATAATTAGGAAGTATATTGCAATGATATAGAAACATTGACTCAAGGTGCTAACAAGATATAATAAAACCTAGATATACCTTTCAAAAAGAAGAAGATATAATATAGGATGAAAAAATTTCACCCTATTATTTTTTACGACCTTTAGAAAACGCTTACAATTAGTGTGGAGGGGAAACCATGTCTAAGTTCACAAAGTATTTTTTAATGGAAGCTAAAGATGTGATTGCATATGTGCAAGAGAAATTACCTAAGTTCGAACATGCAAAGGGGTTACAGTGTGAAGAAATAGGCGATGGTAATTTAAATTATGTATTCCGCGTTTGGGATGAACAGAAGAATATTTCTGTCATTGTAAAGCAAGCTGGGCATACAGCACGCATTTCAGATGAGTTTAAGTTGTCGACGAATCGTATTCGTATAGAATCAGATGTTTTGCAGTTAGAGGAGGAGTTAGCACCTGGGCTTGTTCCAAAGGTATATTTGTTTGATAGTGTGATGAATTGTTGCGTAATGGAAGATTTATCGGACCATACAATATTACGTACAGCACTTATAAATCATCAAATATTTCCGAGGCTTGCTGACGATGTAACGACTTTTTTGGTAAACACACTCTTATTAACATCGGATGTTGTAATGAATCATAAAGAGAAGAAGGAACTTGTGAAGAATTATATAAATCCTGAATTATGTGAGATTACAGAAGACCTCGTCTACGCTGAGCCATTTACAAATCATAATAAGCGTAACGAGTTATTTACGTTAAATGAAGGATGGATTAGAGAGCATATTTATAGTGATAAAGAGCTTCGTATGGAAGTAGCAAAACTTAAGTTTTCTTTTATGACGAATGCACAGGCGCTTATTCATGGTGATCTGCATACTGGTTCTGTTTTTGTGAAAAATGATTCCACGAAGATTATTGATCCTGAGTTTGCCTTTTATGGACCAATGGGATATGACGTTGGGAATGTAATGGCGAATTTAATGTTTGCTTGGGTGAATGCAGATGCGACCATGGCGCTTGGAGCTGAGAAAGATACGTATATGGGTTGGCTACAATCGACAATGGTAGAGGTAATTGATTTATTTAAGAAGAAGTTTTTAGATGCTTGGAATATTCATGTGACCGAGATTATGGCGAAGGAAGAAGGCTTTAACGAAGTATATTTACAATCTGTATTAGAGGATACAGCTGCAGTGACGGGCCTTGAGTTAATTCGTCGTATTGTTGGGCTAGCGAAAGTAAAGGATATTACTTGTATCGAGAATGAGGAAGCACGTGCTAGAGCAGAACGCATTTGTCTTCAAGTAGCGAAGAAATTTATTTTACGGGCTAATCAATATAAAACAGGCACAAGTTTTGTAGAAACGTTAAAAGAACAGTCAATGCACTACGCGAAGTAAGGGGAGAAGATGATGGAAGAGCAATTAATACCCATTCAGTGGAAAGATGATGCTTTAGTTTTATTAGATCAAACATTATTACCGAATGAGGTTGTCTATGAATCTTTCAAGACAGCTGAAAGTGTGTGGGATGCCATTCAAGTAATGAAAGTACGAGGAGCACCAGCGATTGGTGTTTCAGCAGCTTATGGTGTGTATTTAGGAGCTAAGGAAGTTACTCAAAGTACGGTGGAAGAATGTATAGAGGAAGTCAAAAAGGTATGTGCATATTTGGCAACATCAAGGCCGACAGCAGTAAATTTATTCTGGGCACTTGAAAGAATGGAAGCGGTAGCGACAGAGAACGCGCACTTATCAATCGCTCAGTTGAAAGATAGATTACTAGAAGAGGCAAAAGAGATTCATAGAGAAGATGAAGAAATTAACCGTCAAATCGGAGAACATGCATTAACATTATTCCATGATGGAATGGGTGTATTAACACATTGTAATGCTGGTGCGTTAGCGACGACTAAGTATGGTACTGCGACAGCTCCAATGTACTTAGCGAAAGAAAAAGGATGGGACTTAAAAATCTTTTCAGATGAAACACGTCCAAGATTACAAGGTTCAACGTTAACAGCATTAGAACTACAACGAGCGGGGATTGATGTTACTGTTATTACGGATAATATGGCGGCTATGGTCATGTCACAAGGAAAGATTGATGCGGTAATCGTTGGATGTGACCGTGTGGCAGCAAACGGTGATGTAGCAAATAAAATTGGGACATTAGGCGTATCTATTCTAGCGAAATACTACAACATTCCGTTTTATGTAGCAGCACCAACACCGACAATTGACTTAAAAACACCGACAGGAAAAGAAATTCCAATTGAGGAAAGAGATGCTTCTGAAGTGATTAATCGCTTCGGACAATATTCTGCTCCGAAAGAAAGTAAAGTATATAATCCGGCCTTTGATGTTACGCCATATGAAAATGTAACAGCGATTATTACGGAAAAAGGGATTGTAAAAGCACCGTTTACGGAGAACTTAAAAAAGCTATTTCAATAAGTAGATAGATTTAAAAAGTCAGTCATCATAAGCTTCATACTTAGGGGGATGTATATGTTATTACAAAAAGAAAGAGAAGAAATTGTAGCGTACGGAAAGAAAATGATCTCTAGTGGTTTAACAAAGGGGACTGGGGGTAATATTAGTATCTTCGATCGTGAACGAGGTCTTGTTGCGATTAGCCCAAGTGGTTTAGAGTATTATGAAACAAAACCTGAAGATGTAGTTATATTAAACTTAGATGGTGAAGTGGTAGAGGGAGAGAGAAAACCGTCAAGCGAGCTCGATATGCACCTTATTTATTATAGAAATCGTGAAGATATAAATGCGCTTGTGCATACACATTCACCTTATGCGAAGACGATTGCATCATTAGGGTGGGAGCTTCCTGCTGTATCATATTTAATTGCTTTCGCAGGCCCGAATGTTCGCTGTGCACCGTATGAAACATTTGGTACGAAGCAACTAGCAGATGCTGCTTTTGAAGGAATGATTGATCGCCGTGCCGTTTTACTTGAGAACCACGGTTTAATTGCAGGTGCAAATAACATAAAAATGGCGTTTACTGTTGCAGAAGAAATTGAGTTTTGTGCGCAAATTTATTATCAAACGAAAAGCGTCGGAGAGCCGAAGCTATTGCCAGAAGATGAGATGGCGAAT
This sequence comes from Bacillus sp. BB081, assembly GCF_008368895.1. Taxonomy (NCBI): domain Bacteria; kingdom Bacillati; phylum Bacillota; class Bacilli; order Caryophanales; family Bacillaceae; genus Bacillus; species Bacillus sp. BB081. The sequence goes on along the minus strand of NZ_QOZX01000021.1, from coordinate 57,142 downwards.
TTGGCGAAGAAGTTTGAAGGGTATGGACAGCAGTAGAATGAAATAAAACCCCCCTCAAGAAAAAATCTTGAGGGGGGTTTCTTTACGCCTTCTTAAGCAACAAATACATAAAGTAAGGGGCACCAATTAAAGCAACGACAATACCTGCTGGGATGCCATTAGGTTCAACGATGTTTCTTCCGATTGTGTCAGCAAGTAGCAATAGCCATCCGCCGATTAAAAGGGCGATAGGCATGAAAATTTGATGTCTTGGACCTACTAAAGATTTCGCGATATGAGGAGCCATTAGTCCGATAAAGCTAATTCCTCCTGTTACGGAAACAGCTGCAGCTGCAAGCGCGACGGCTGCAACTAATAAGTATCTGCGTTCTTTTTCAATTTCAATTCCAACACCGATTGCGACTGGTTCGTTTAATGCTAGAATGTTTAATCGATTTGCTTTATAGAAAACGAACGGAATTAATACGATTAACCATGGGAGCATTGCTAAAACGAAGATCCAGTCATCTCCCCAAATATTTCCGGCAATCCATTTTGAAATAAAGTCTACTTTCATACGATCTGCGGATGAAATAAGGACAATCATCGTTCCAGATAGTGCAAATGCAAAACCGATACCGGTTAATGTTAATCGCACCGGCTGAAGTCCAGTTGATTTACTATATGAAAATACGTAGATTAGAACAGCTGTCAGAAATGCCCCGATAAATCCAACGACAGGTAGTAAGTAAAGAAATGAACCTACATCTATTGGAAAGTATAAAAAGAAAATAGCAACAGCAACACCGGCCCCAGAGTTGATTCCGAGAATACCAGGTTCAGCTAAATCATTTCGAGTAATTCCTTGCAGAATAGCCCCTGATAAAGCGAGAGCCATACCAGCTAATAATGTAATAACAATTCTAGGTAGTCTTAAAGAGTATAAAACAAACTCCTCTTTAAAAGTCCCTTGTCCCATTAATGTTGGGAGTAGTCGATCATAGGATAAAGATGCTGAACCAAGTCCCATTCCAACTACAATGGTGGTGATGGTCAGTATTAGTAAAGCGAGTATAATAAGACGTTGTTTTCTTAGAATAGATTGCATCATGAGAATGTTTTTCCTCCTTTACGTACGACGAATAGGAAGAATGGTAGCCCTACAATTGCGACAATAGCGGCAACTGGTGTTTCGTATGGAGCGTTAATAGTACGTCCGATTGTATCTGCAAGTAGCATAAAGGAAGCTCCAGCAATTGCTGACATCGGTATAACAAATCGGTAATCTGGACCGACAATTGGGCGTACCATGTGAGGTACCATTAAACCGATAAATGCCATATTTCCGACAAGCGCTACAGAAGCACCAGCAAGTAAGATAATAATGATAAATAGAATGGTTTTAATAACAATAATTTTTTGACCTAGTCCAATAGCCACTTCTTCACTAAAACTAAGAACTGTCAATTTTTTTGCTAGTAAGATAGCGATAAAGATACTAATTGAAATGACTGGAATAATAATTTTCAATTGGCTCCAAGTAGTTCCAATTACGCCCCCAGCAGTCCAAAGCGATACATCTTGTGAAATTTTGAAGTAAATGCCGACTCCTTCTGAAATTGCGAGTAGAAATGCTGAAACGGCAGCACCGGCTAATACAATTCGAAGAGGGGATAGCCCGCCTTTTTTCACCATACCAATTCCAAATACCATAATTGCGCCAATTGCAGCACCAATAAAGCAAGCAAATGTTAAGTAAAGATAGCTGATGGAAGGATTGAAAGCAAGTGTCAGTGCAAGCGCAGCATTTGCTCCACCAGATAGCCCTAATAATCCAGGATCTGCAAGTGGATTTCGTGTTAATCCTTGCATAATTGCTCCAGAAACAGCAAGTCCAGCTCCTACAAAAATAGCAGCAACTTCACGTGGCAAACGTATTTCGCGAATAATAGATATTTTGTCCCCTTTAGCGGAGGAAGTAAGTGCTAACCATACGTCTTTTATTGAAGTATCTGCAGCACCTAATACCATTGCTACCATAAAAATAAGAAAGAATGCAATTATACTCAAAATTAGTTTGTATGTAAAAGCTATAGAACGTGGATTGTCGTGATCTTTTGTCATTCGTTTCACATCTTTTCTGTTCATAGAATAAAGGAAGAGGAATTCTTAAATTAAGAATTCCTCATGTTTGTATTATTTACCAAGAAAGCTCTTCTTGAAGAAGTCTAGTTGGAAATCTAATGTAAGTGGATCATTGAAATAGAATTCCATCATGTTTGCTTCGTATACGCGATTATTTTTTACTGCTGGGATGTTTTTATATGATTCTGTCTCTTGGAATGAGTTATCAGTATCTTTGTTTTTACTTACGATTAAGTAATCACCAGCAAATTCAGGTAATACTTCAGTAGATAATGCGTAGTAACCTTCTTTTAATGCTTTTTCTTTTACTTTTTCAGGCATTTTTAATTTCATTTCTTGGTACAGAATTTCTGTTCCACGGCCCCAGTTCTCGCCGTATACATAAAGCTGTTTGTTGAAGTTTTCTACAACAGAAACTGTTGCATCTTCACCGATTTTTGCTTTAATTTCTTTACCAGCGTCTTGTGCACGTTTCTTGAAGTCATCAATCCAAGTTTTTGCTTCTTTTTCTTTGTTTAATAATTTACCGATTTCTAAATGCTGAGTTAAGTAATCAACTTTTCCGTAAGTGTACGTTACAGTAGGAGCGATCTTCTTTAACTTATCAACATTTTTAATATTTGATAAACCAATGATTAAATCTGGATTTAGTTCAGCGATTTTTTCAACATTTTCATCTGATACTTCAGCAACATCTTTCAGTTTGCTATCAAAGCGTGGGTTTTGTTTAGACCATGAATCTACCCCAACAAGATTTACATTTAATGACATTACGTTACCAGCGAATGATGATAAAACAACAACACGTTTTGGATTTGCAGGAACTTCTACTTTACCATTTTCAGATTGGTATGTAATTGTTTCTGATTTACTACCTTTTGCATCGTTCTTTTTGTCTGTAGAGCCATTGCTACAAGCGCTCATAACAAGAACGAAAAGAACTGTTAGTGAAATAAATAACTTTTTCATTGTTTTTCTCCTTTAACATAGATGATATGTGTATATAACAATTTGTTTAACTGCAATCTGTTTGAAAGAGTAGTGGTAATACAAAATACTTATTAAAAATCTTGAATATGAGATTTTACAATATAGTATTAACCATATTAGTGAAAGAAGATGTAATCTCAAATTTGCTAATTATTAACAAAATGATAATGATTATCACTATTGATTCTTTAAATAATATAATTTTATATAGATGTATTGTCAATAGTAATTTTGATTGTAAATTTTGCGGAAACAGGTTATATTTTATTGAGAATGATAATCAATGACTAGTAGCTGAGGAGTGACACGAATGAATCAAGAAGAATTGTTTGATGTAACTGTGATAGGCGGAGGACCTGCAGGGCTTTATTCAGCTTTTTATAGTGGACTCAGAGAGATGAAAACGAAAATAATAGAATTTCAACCACAGTTAGGTGGAAAAATACATGTTTATCCAGAGAAGATGATTTGGGATGTAGGAGGGCTGCTGCCAGTTACAGGTGATAAATTAATTGAACAACTTGTACAGCAAGGGCTAACATTTAAGCCAGAAGTGGTATTAAGTACAAAAGTAGAATCGATTATTCGTAACGAAGATGGCACTTTTACGTTAAAAGCAAGCACTGGAGAAGAACATTTTTCAAAAACAGTTATCGTCGCAACTGGAAGTGGTATATTGAAACCTCAAAAGTTATCAATTGAAGGTGCTGAGCGATTTGAAGTATCTAATTTAAATTATACAGTGAAATCTTTAAAGCGTTTCAAAGGTAAGACGGTCATTATTTCCGGCGGAGGAAATTCTGCTGTTGATTGGGCAAATGAATTAGAACCAATTGCGAAAAAAGTGTATGTAACATATAGAAAAGAAGAATTATCTGGTCATGAAGCACAAGTAAAACAACTGCTGAACAGCTCGGCGGAGTGTTTCTTTAATACATCGATTACAAAACTCATTGCTGGTGATAATCATGAAGCGATCGAATATGTAGAATTAACGAATCATGAAACAAGTGAAATTTCACATTTACCTATTGATGAAGTGATTATTAACCATGGATATGAACGTGACATTACGTTATTAGAAAATAGTGAGTTAGACGTTGCAATTATAGATAATTATTATATTGCAGGTAATGCGAATAGTGAGTCCTCTGTAGATGGATTATATGCTGCGGGAGATATTTTAAAGCACGAAGGGAAATTACACTTAATTGCGGGAGCATTCCAAGATGCTGGAAATGCTGTAAATAAAGCGAAACAATTTATTCAACCTGATGCAAGTGAGTACGGAATGGTTTCTTCGCATAATGAAGTATTTAAGAAGAGAAATCGTGAATTGATCAAGCAGATGATGAAATAATAAAGTGAAACTGTAATCAGTGGGGCCATTCTCCGCTGATTATGGCTACGCACTAATATAGCGGGATAAAGAAACAAGTAACCCCCATTTACTTCTCTTTTCGAGTGACGAGAGAGGTAAATGGGGGTTTTCCTGTTTACTATATTTTCAATCATTGTAATGACACCGGTTTCATCAGTTCATGTGATATGAACGTTTTATTTATAAATCTTCCTAGAAAACAATGAAGCTATGTTTTGCTGCCGCAGAACAGTATTACATTATGCTGTCCCTTTAGCTCGTTCGTTAGGAAATGGCATATTTAATATAGAAGCAATGTACTGTTTTCCATGCATTCGAGCTAATGATTCTAATATTTGACGGACGCGTTTTGTAAGATGTCCTTGTTCCTTTATAGCTTCACAATATGCGTCATAGAAAGCGTATTTAGCCCAAAGGAAATCATCTTGTTGGAATAAAAAATGATTTTTGTACCATTCCCCAATTGTATGGTAACAATTGTTTTCATGTATTGCTGCGCTTTGAGAAAGAATACGATCAGATAAAGATGTAGTTAAATGAGAAATTGTGTTTTCTGTTTCAAATTGTAATGTTTTTTCTAACATTGTAATGATGTGACGAGTAGCCATATGTTAACTCTCCTTTGTGTAAATGGGTAATACCATTCTATATTTAAAAAATCCTTACTATATTATTATACAATATATGGAATGCATCCACCTTCTTTTTAAATTGCATTTACAAAATCTTTTTTATTTGTTTACAAAAATAAAGTAAGATACAGTATATATGAAAAAAATAATAAAGGAATGAACGCGTTGTATATAACAGTAGAAGAAGCTGCGGAGTATTTGAATTTACCAAAGTCGTATATTGAAGAGCTAATTCAGCAAAAGAAAATTCGTGCACTATTTGATGGAGAGCAATATTTATTAAATAAAGAACAATTCAATACACATTTAGAACAAATGGAGAAATATAAGCAATTAGTGGAAGATATATTGAACGAACCAATTCCAGAAGATATGGATGTTAAAGACGAAGATTAAACTATGGGAGATCCCGTATGAAGATATGCAGAAATGTATCTTCATACGGGATTTTTTGTTTAAAGATATCAAAAGCCTAAGGAGCGTTTAGCATTTCTTCGAATTTTGATAGGTAGTAGTCTACCATGTTAAAAGCATATTTTTTTCTAGCTAGGACAAACATAGAGAACGTAACCTGTACAGATACATATACTATCAGTGCAAAAGCTTATAAATTAATGGAAGGGGTTTTCTCGTGAGTTTATTTCATTGTGATTTTTTGAAAGACTTAATTGGATCTTATGTGAGAGTAAACAGGGGTGGTCCAGAATCTCAAAAAGGAACAATAATATCAGTATGTCCGGACTACTTCGTATTGCAGAATGAAAAAGGTGAGCTTTATTACTATCAACTTAGTCATCTAAAAAGTATTACAAAAAATGCGAAAGACTGTGGATCAAGTGATTGCGATTGGGAAGATTGCGCATGTGCAGAAGACTTTGAAGCACTACTTCAAAGCTTCAAATATTGCTGGGTGAAAATTAATCGCGGTGGTCCAGAGAAAGTAGAAGGCATCTTACAAGATGTTTCGTGTGATTTCGTGACATTGATCGTAAAAGAAGAAATTATATTAGTTGCAATAAAGCATATTAAAAGCGTTAACTATAATGCATTAGCATGCGGAGAGAGCGATGAGAGCGACGATAGTAGTAAGGAAAGTAGTAGTAATAATTCAGGTCGCGCTCGTGCACAAAGACAATCAAGTAGAGGAAGATAATAAGAAAGGGGGATACGAAATTGGAGAGCGTATTATGCTGTGAGCAAATTAAGTGTTTAGTCGGTGAGACTGTAAAAGTAAATCTTCGTGGACCAGAGAGTCGAGTGGGGGTACTTGTATCGTTAGGAAGAGATTACCTTACATTACAACTTCCTCTTGGTGAATTAGTATATTACCAACTAAAGCATGTGAAGAGTCTAGTTAAGAAAGTGAAAGAAAGTAAATGTGGCGATTGCTATAGCTCATGTTTCTGCTCTGATGAGGATACTTTTTTGGATATATTAAAAGACTTGAAGTATAAGTGGGTAAAGATTAATCGTGGCGGTCCAGAATGTGTAGAAGGTTTGTTAAGTGAGGTACACCATGACTGTATTACACTAGTAAACGGCGATGAAGTTATTTATGTAATTAAGTCTCATATTAAGAGTGTGAGCCAAGTAGTGAAATGTAAAAAGAATGAAGAAGAATAATGTTTGATAAATAAGAGGGGCATTATGGTTGAAGGTGAAGAACGATTTCTTATTTCGGATAGTATGAAAAGGAAGTCCTTACTCTTAAGACGGAACATTGCCCCTGATTATTTTTTGGAATGGAGAATAGGAAAGCAAAAAATTTATAGGAAGGAGGATATAGATGAATGAGTTAAACAAAAATATTGGAGAAAATATATATGTTAAACTAATCGGTGAAAAAAGATTTAAAGGTGTATTAATAGACGTAGGAAATGATATTGTTGTTCTTTACAATGGACAAGACTACGTATATATATCTTTATACCATGTACAATATTATAAATTTTTAAGACCATATGATGAGGAAATATCAAAACCAGATGTTGATTCTGTAATTAAGAGGGAATCGCCTTCTATTTCTTTGAGAAAAGTATTAAGCACTTCTAAAGGGATTTTTACAGAGGTTTATGTAGCAGGAAATGCTCCAATACATGGTTATGTTACAAGTGTAATGAACGATTATATTGTTTTTTATAGTCCAGTTTACAAAACAGTATATATATCTTTAAAGCATTTGAAATGGTTAATTCCGTATAAAGAAAATCAAGTCCCGTACGCCCTCAATAAAAATGAACTCCCCGTGAATCCATTAAATATTACGTTAGCTAGAACATTTGAAGAACAGCTTATTAAAATGTCCGGCAAAATCATGGTGTTCGATTTAGGTGAGGAATCTAATAAAATCGGAAAGATGGCAAAGATTGATGAAGGGCATATTGAAATATTAAAAGCACGTGATGCAAAAATGTATGTGAATATTCAACATGTGAAATCTGTCCATTGTCCGTAATCTAGTTGAAAGGGCTGGCTTTTTCTTTTATATGTAGAAGAAAAGGTCGAGCCTATTTGTTTAGCTCGATTTGAATATGAGAGGGAAAATGAATTGAATATAAATGTGTTAGTGTGACCTTTGAAGAGGAAATCTTGTGCAAAATTATAAAAAATATGTACGAGCCATTTTTTTATATATTCAATTTATTTTTTTGTGGGAGAACTGCTCAACTAATATATTAAAGGGGTTTTGTTTGTGGAGCAGTTTCCAAATTCGTTATCGATTACATTACTTGGTAGTGCTGGTGGAGCAGCAAAAGCAGTTTTAGCAATTTTAAATCAAGCGATAGCAAATGAAAAAGACCCGATTTATGAAGCGATAAAGAATGTTACATTTCATTTGGTTGATATAAAACAAAAAGATAGGGCTTATTATGGTGAGTTGTTTCCAAATTTGAAAGATCAATTGTTTTTATATGAAATCGACCTTCAAGATGTAGTGAAATTCAAACAACATTTGAAAGAAAAAAGTACGGGTGTTGTTATTGATGTTTCGGGTGCAGATACGATCAGAGTCTTAAGCTGTTGTAATGAACTTGGAATTTTTTATATTAATTCAGCTTTGGAAAATGAGGCAGTAGATCAGGACGATAGTTTAATCGGCTTTCAGCTTACGGAAAGATATACGAGGTTTGAGAAGGAGAAAGAGAAATTTACAAATACAAAAGCAATTATAGGCTCAGGTATGAATCCAGGTGTTGTTCAATGGATGGTCGTTGAACTTATGAAGGAACGTCCACAGGAGAAGCCAAGAGCATGCTATATAGTAGAACATGATACGTCATTTTTGAATGATACAGCACTGATAAAGCCTCATACACTTTATGCTTCATGGGCAGTAGAGCGATTTCTAGATGAAGCGATATGGAGTTATCCGATGTATATGAGTCATCATCGTCCCCTTTATTTTTATGAAGATGTATATGCTTCAGAGTATAAAGTAAAGTTAGGAGAGAAAGAGTTTTATGGTTGTTTAATGCCACATGAGGAAGTTTTAATTTTAGGAAAAAACTTCAATATGGAAGTGGGTTTTCTTTACCGAATTAATGAGTATACGACTAATGTAATTAGACAGAACTTAGATCAAGTAGAAGATTTATGGAGTTGGAATCGTAAAGTATTTAATCCAGCCGAAGAAGAGATTGCGGGCGAGGATCTAGTAGGTGTACTACTCGTTTATGAAAATAGTGAGACATATATGTATAACGTGATGAATAGCAGTCAAGTTTTTCATAAATATAAAACGAATGCGACTTACTTCCAAGTAGGATGCGGAATTTATGCTGGTTTGTGTAGTTTACTTTTCGATAACTTTAAACAAGGTGCCTATTATGTAGAGGAATTATTATTAAATACAGAAAGTAAGTATGGAGAATATTTAAATTTATATATGAAGAATTTTGTAGTAGGGGGAAATGATTTTACGGATGGATTGCTACATGATCGGGTAAGATGGATATAAGTTGTGACGAAAAGGAAGGGGAAATCTCCTTCCTTTTCGTATGATAAGGTTACATCTTACCCTGAAAGCAATTTCATACTTATAATTTAAGGAGATAATATGTAGGGCTTTTGTATTGAGTATGAGGAGTATTTATATGAACAAATTTAAAAGCTTGATATATGAGGAAAGAGAAGCTTTTAAAGTATTTAAAAAAATTAACGGATTTGTTAGAGAAAATCGATAAAGCTTTTTACAAAACAAAGGAGAATGGTACGGGACTGGGGTTAATGATTACATATAAAATCATTGAGGAACATCAAGGAAGTATCGCGATTCAAAGTAGCATGGGAATAGGAACGAAAGTGGAAATTTTTTTACCGACAGCATAATGTGCTAGAGAAAAATATTTTTCAGAAAAGTGTTCTTGTTGTGTAAATATAAACATTTTATAAAATGTTTCAAGAAGGGTTTTTTTTATAAAATACTTCGTTTATAATGGAGGAAAATATCGACATGAGATTTGTTATTCATGTAACGGTTCGGTAGTGTTAGGGAAAGAAGGGGTGCACGCGCATCCTTTTTTCTATGCAGATATTATGAAAGAGGTGGTATGATGGAATTAACATTAAATTCGACTGTATGTTTACACACGATTCAATTTCGAAAAGAGCAAAAGAATTATATTGTAAAAGATACAATTACAGGAGAAAAATATGAAATGCCGCCACTTTGGATTGATGCATTGGCAATGATGCGTGACGGTTTTTTATTGGGGGAAATTGAGGAGAAATTAAAAGAAGAGTATCCAGACGAAGAAATAAATATGTTAGTATTTACGAGGCAACTGTTAGAGCTAGAGCTTGTCGGAATGGTAGATGGGGAAGAAATAGCTTGTACAAAGAAGAAAGAGAAAGATTATTTAGCTTGGTTACGTCCTCGTGTTGAGCAATTCTTTCTTAGTTTAAATAAAAAAAATAGAAGCAAAGGTCAATGATGATCTTTGCTTTTTTGTATAGTTTGTTTAAAAAATTACAGCGAATGCTCTTGCAAAAGCACCGTCGCTATCTTTAATTTTTAAAGGTGCCGCTGAGAAAAAGAAACGTTTCGTGTGAATGGCATCTAAGTTTGTTAAGTTTTCGATTAAATAAATATTATTCCCAAGTAGTATGTGATGAATTGGCGATGTTTCTGTCGTTACCTCATCAGGAGAGATGAAATCTAAACCGACAGATTTTACTTTTAATTGAACTAGTTCTTCAGCTAATTCTTCAGAAAGATAAAAAGCTTCTTTCTCATATGCTTCTGTATTCCATTTCGTAGATAGATTGGAATGGAAAATGACAATATCACCTTCTTTTATGTCAGCGTTGTGTAATACTTCTTTAGGTAGTTTTCGTTCTTGTACATGAGTTACATCAATAAGAACAGCTTCGCCTACAAATTGATCTAGGGGTAATTGATCAATAGTCGTTGCGCCTGAAATGAAATGAGCAGGAGCATCACAATGCGTGCCAACATGAACGACAGAATGAAAATCTGTAACTTGATAGCCTGTCTCTTCAACGCTTGTAATGGCTCCTAAATTGATTTTTGGTGTTCCAGGGAATTGGGACATATTGTTTTCAAATGTTTGTGATAGGTCAATTACTTTCATTTTTAATACCTCCAATATATGTTTTGAAATAAAAAAACTCACCTTTCATAATCAAGAAAGATGAGTTTTGCACACAATAGTTACGTTTTATCTTTCAAAATGCAATGCATTTTGCAGGAATTAGCACCTATTCAGTTTGTATAAACTGAGGTTGCTGGGCGTCAAAGGGCCGGTCCCTCTGCCTCTCTTGATAAAGACATATTAAGTTTTTGTTTCTGAATATTCACTACTCTTAAATTGTAATTCATTTCCTTTTTTCGTGCAATACAAAATAGGTATTCACCCAAATAAAGTTGCTCGCATATTGTAGCTTATGTAAATAGAATGCTGCGAAGGAGTGAGTGCAGTGACAGGGAATGTATTGAATTATTACGCTGGTGGAAATACAGCTAGAGGATTTCATAATTTATACGACGAGAATTTAAAAGGGCTAAACAGGTTATTTATTTTAAAGGGTGGTCCTGGAACCGGGAAATCTTCTTTAATCAAAGCAATAGGTCGTGAGTGGGTTGAAAAAGGATATGATATTGAATTTTTACACTGCTCTTCTGATAATAAATCGGTTGATGGTGTAATTATCCCGAAGTTAAAAGTAGGAATTGTTGATGGAACATCACCGCATGTTATTGAGCCGAAAATGCCAGGAGTTGTTGAGGAGTATATTAATTTAGGGGGTGCTTGGGACTCAAATAAATTAAGAAAGCAGAAGGTGGAAATTGAACGATTTGTTTCAGAAGCAAGCAAGGCTTTTCAAACTGCTTACGCATGTTTTAACGAGGCACTAGTTATACATGATGAGTGGGAGAAAATATATATTAATAATATTGATTTTAATAAAGCAAATGAACTAACCGATCAGCTGATTCAGAAGTTATTTACAGATAAAGGCGGGAAACAATCGCTTGTGAAACATCGGTTTTTAGGGGCAGCTACACCGAAAGGAGCAGTTGATTTTGTTCCTAATTTAACAGAGGGATTACCACATCGTTATTTTATAAAAGGACGCCCAGGATCTGGGAAATCAACAATGCTTAAAAAATTAGCTAAGGCAGCAGAAGAAAAAGGATTTGAAGTTGAAGTATATCATTGTGGATTTGATCCAAATAGTCTTGATATGGTTATCGTAAGAGAATTAGGGTTTGCAATTTTTGATAGTACCGCACCACATGAATATTTTCCGAGCCGCGAAGGTGATGAAATTATAGATATGTATGCCTTGATTGTGACACCAGGGACAGATGAGAAGTATGCGACAGAAATTCGTGACGTGTCGATTCAATATAAAGCAAAAATGAATGAGGCGATGTCTTTCCTAGCGAAAGCGAAATCAGTTCGTGATAAATTAGAACGAATATATATTGCTGCTATGGATTTTTCAAAAGTAGATGCATATAAAGAGGAGATTCAAAAAGAGTTTGAACGAATTGCGGTTAGTGTAACAGAAAAGAACAAGTAAAAAATAAAGGATTTTAGTAGGCTGTCGGGAATTTTCTGACAGCTATTTTAGTATGTAGTAAAATTAGTAGTATATTTGTCGAATTTCCAAGGAAATAATCAAAAAATGGAGAGGGTATGAAATGAGAGAGAAAATTAGAGTGGAGTTAGCAAGAATTGAACAAGAGAATGATGTGAAAATTTTATTTGCAGTGGAATCAGGGAGTCGTGCTTGGGGATTTCCATCGAAAGATAGTGATTATGATGTTAGATTTGTCTATATGCATCCGGTAGAGTGGTATTTATCAATTCATGATAAACGAGATGTAATTGAGTATCCGATTAGTGATGATTTAGATATAAGCGGATGGGATATTAAAAAGGCATTACAGTTATTCGCAAAGTCAAACCCAGCTTTACTCGAATGGATTCGATCACCGATATTCTATTCGAAAAACTCTCATTTTCCAGAACAGCTTCAGCAAATGAGTGATAAGCACTTTGATCCAAAAGCAACGATATATCATTACTTACATATGGCTTCAAAAAATTATCGTGAATTTTTGCAAGGTGAGAACGTAAAATTGAAAAAATACTTTTATGTATTGCGTCCTATTTTAGCTTGTAAGTGGCTAGAGGAGAAAACAACTTTACCACCTGTAGAATTCGATCGATTGATGACAGAATTATCGTTAGAACGTAGCGTATTAGATGAAATTGAACAGTTGTTAATAAAGAAAAAGGCAGGTACTGAATTAGATGTTGGATTAAAAATTGAGGTGTTGAATCAATTTTTAGAAGAACAAATTCATTACTATCAGCAATATGTAAAAGGAATTGAAAAGGGATCAGGAATCGATATTGAGAGTTTAAATACATTGTTTCGAGATATGTTGTTTGAAGTATACGAAAAAGAGCACAAGTGAGTTTGTGCTCTTTTTTTATTTTGTAGGAATAAAGAAAACAGATATAGCTGCAAGAAGACCCGCGAATGAGAATAAGTAAAAATTCCATGCTAAGTCATATTGCATTGTCATAATAATACCGACAAGAATAGGACCAGCAATCGCACCAACTCGGCCAAGTCCAAGTCCCCAGCCTAAGGAGGTAGCTCGGATATGGGATGGGAAGTATTGTGTTACATATGCATTTAATATTTGAGTAATACCGACTGATCCAATTCCAGCAAGGCCGATTAAAAGATAAATGATTGTAACAGATGGTTTAATTGTTAATAGTCCAATACATATAGCTGCCATAAGATAGGAGATGCTAATAACAATTTTAGCCCCTATACGATCCGCGATTGCTCCAGCAAATAATGCACCGATTGCGGCAGTAATATTTAGCATAAGTAAAAATGATAGACTAGATCCAAGAGGGTATCCTGCTTGGCGCATCATCTGCGGTAACCAAGTGTTTAAACCGTATATTAAAAACATTCCCATTATATAAGTAATCCAAAAAAGCAGCGTCGCTTTTATGTACTCTTTTGAGAATAACGTAAGAAAGCCATTTTTTTTTCTTATATTAGGTGGGGCTTGATGAGTTTCCTCTTTTGCATTGATTTCAATTTGAAAACGATTAAGGATTTGGTCCACTTCTTCTTGGCGATTACGTGATAACAAAAATTGAATGGATTCAGGTAAATAACGAATGATGAAAGGAATGAGGAGTAGCGGAATCATTCCGATGCCAAACATAATTCTCCATCCGAAATCTTCTAACATAAACATAGACAAAATAGCACCTAACACGATACCTAAAGGATAGCCAGTAAACATAAGAGCATAAATAAAAGATTGTCGCTTTTTTGGTGAATATTCAACAGTAAGTGCTGAAGCTGTTGGAATAACACCGCCTAATCCGATTCCGCCGATAAATCGAGATAAACCAAATAATTCAGGGGAAGGAGCAAGTGCAGCAAGGCCCATTGTGATGGAGAAAAGTGCTAAACAGCATATAAGCGTCCATTTTCGTCCAATTAGATCTGTAATGGTTCCAACTAGAATAGCGCCAATAAACATCCCAAATAAAGCATAGCTAGCAATTGTACCAGCGTGTGCCGGTGAAAGTGCCCAGCTTTTGTCTTCTAGGAGCTTTGGCAGAACGGCACCGTAAATACCTAAATCATATCCATCAGCTAGAATGGCTAGCCAACAAATAAAAACAACAAGTTTTGTAATAGAGCTTGAAAAGATAGTTTTTGTAGATTCTAGATGAGGTGGAGCTGAAGTTTGCATAATATTCCCTCCTTTTATTTATAGATAAATATATTATTTTATTTGATGTTAATATTTCCCTTCTTATGTCGAAGTTTATCTGAAAAGGTTTTATAACAAATAAAGAAGTTCAACAGGAATCCTGTTGAACTTCTTTATTTATTTCAACATTATCAATTTGTTGAACTTCTTTATTTGTTTACTCATTATCAACTTGTTTTAACGGTTGATCTGCTGGACCTTCCATAACATCTCCCTCAATTGAAAAGCGGGAACCATGGCAAGGGCAGTCCCAAGTACAATCACCATTATTCCATTCAACTTCGCAGCCGAGATGTGTACAAGTTGTATCGACAATATGTAATTTACCATCTTTGTCCTTATAAGCACCTGCTCGTTTCCCATTAACATGTACGACAGATCCTTCACCAACTTCGAGATCTTCTGGCTTACGTAATGCGGTTTCAATCTTTCCTTCAATTAAATGTTTCGCAACATCAATGTTCTGGGAGAGGAATGTTTTTATATCTGGATTTGCATGGAAGCGTGATGGCGCATACAGTTCCTTATAGGGATTGTGGACTTTTAGAATGGAGTCCTTCAGTAAATGAGCGGCAGCAGTTCCAGTTGTCATTCCCCATTTACGATATCCAGTTGCAACAAATATATTTGGATTTCTTTCGTTAATATGTCCGATATAAGGAAGCTTATCTAGCGTGATTAAATCTTGTGCTGACCATCTATAGGGAACTTCATCTACTCCAAACGTTGCTTCCGCAAAAGAATACAGTGCTTCGTAATGAAGCATCGTGTTTATTCCTTGTCCTGTTTTATGACTTTCTCCGCCAATTAAAATTAATTGTTCTCCATTATTTGTTGTATAGCGTAAGGAGCGTTTTGGATCATCAATACTTAAATACATGCCACCTGGATAATCTGTTTTTGCTTTAATGGCAAGAGCATAAGAGCGTTCTGCGTACATTCGGGTAAAGAAAAAGCTATTCGCATCATAAAAAGGAAAATGTGAACAAGAGACAACATATTCACAAGTGATGCGATGTCCGCCCTTTGTAATGACTTGTGGATAATCACCTTTTTCCACATCAATAGCTGTTGTTTGTTCATAAACTTTTCCGCCCATCTCCACAAACTTTTCTAAAAGTGTTTTCAAATAAAGGAGGGGATGGAATTGTGCTTGGTTTTTCATGACAAGTGCAGATTGTACTGGAATCGGAATCGATAGAGATTGAACATAGTCACAAGGTATATTTAATTTTTGATAGGCTTCATATTCTTTCGATAAACTTCTTAATCCATTATCAGTAGTTGTATATAAATATGAATCTTCATTTGAGAAATTACAGTCGATTTTATATGTTTGCACAGTTTCATTTATGAATTGTAGAGCATGATTATTTGATTCATAGTAAAGCCTCGCTTTTTCCAAACCGAAATGATTTATTAGTTCATCATAAATAAGATCGTGCTGTGCTGTTACCTTTGCTGTTGTATGCCCAGTTGTTCCGTTTAAAATAAGGCCAGAATCAATTAGAACAACATCGATGCCTTCTTTCGCAAGTAAATAGGCAGTAGTAATACCTGTAATACCAGCACCGATAACAGCAACTTTCGTCTTTATATTTTCGGATAAAGGGGGAAAAGCAGGGATTTGAGTAGATTCAATCCAATAAGATAATGGGAATTGTGGAAATGTATCGCTTATCATTATAGAAACCTCCCGATTTTAGAACAATTTTCCTTTTAATATTTCCATAAGATATGAAATTCATGTGTGCTGTTTTAGAGAGAGTCTATTTTTATTAAAAGAAAGATAAAATTATTTCGATATAATTATTTGGTATTGTCGGTATGAAGAGATAGGAGTTGTGTAAAGATAGATTCAGGTGAGTTTATTTGTTGTTTACACAGAGATTTCTTGAATAAGGTAGAGTCTATAGTATGTCAGCATATGTATATGCATAATGGGTAAAACCTTATAAAATCTATGTTTTTTCTTTAGTGGAATAAAGTATGATTATAAAAATATAACCAACTTTTATTACTAGGTCATAAAAGTTGTTGACAATATGGAAATTCTATTGATATGATTCATCATGTGGAAAGGTTGATAGAGAGTAAAAAGAGAAATGTTTTTCATTGATAATAAAAGCGAAAAGATAAGTGACGATAGAGTGAGTATATTTTCCTTATACATAGATGCTTTTTAATCAGCTAGTAAAATCAATCTGGAAGCAAGAATTGATATATGTAAGTTGCGCAAGACGCGGCATAAGAAAGGGGCAAAAGGATGAAGGAGCTTCATACGTTTGGGTGGTATGCAGCACGTGTATCACCACATTTGCCGAAAAAAGCATTTAAACCAGTTCCTACACGTTTATTTGGTGGACTGGCTTATTTGCTTGTGGCATTGGCGGGGTTAATATCGATTGGTATATTTGAATTGAATGTGTGGGCGAATCTAGGAATTGCGATTGTTCTTGGATTATGTTTTGCTTCACTTGGATTTTTAGGACATGAAATTTTACATGGAACTGTTGTAAGAAAAGCATGGCTTCGTGATTTTTTAGGCGCGATAGCATTTATGCCATTATCAACTGGCCCGAAGCTTTGGAGAAAGTGGCATAATGCAACGCATCATGTTCATACACAACATGAAGAAAATGATCCAGATGCATGGCCTACACTTGAGAAACTGAAAAAGAGTAAGTTTTTAAGCTGGGTATATCACATGCCTCTTCATGTTCGTTCATTCTTTAGTTTTCTGTCACTAACCATTCAATTTACGTTACATTCGACTCGAATGTTCTTTCATTTTATAAAGGATTTTAAGTCATCCAATCAAAAATCTGTATGGCTTCAACTTCTTTTGCCTTGGACTGTTTGGATTAGTTTATTGTTTATTATGGGACCTGGAAAATGGTTATTTGCATATGTAATTCCATTGTTAATTGCTAACTTTATTGTAATGGCATATATCGCAACAAATCATCGCTTAAATCCAATTGTTCCAGTAAATGATCCGTTAGCGAACTGTTTATCAGTAACAGTGCCGCGCTGGGTAGACGTTTTACATTTCAATTTCTCATATCATACAGAACACCATTTGTTCCCTGCTATGAGCTCTAAATACTATCCGTTAGTAAAAGAGAAAATTAAAGAAATGTGGCCGGAACGCTATCATGAGATGCCAATGACAAAAGCTTTGGCAGCGCTATGGAATACACCACGTGTGTATTATCAAGGAAGTGAATTAGTGGATCCGCATAGAGAGCATTTCTATGGTTCTTTAGGAAATGGACTAGATCCTCATAATATTTCATATCGTGAGGAACATATAGAGGAAGAAGAGAGTATTAAAAAAGTAAATCAGTAAAAATTGATATATTTTGCAGTGAAAAAGCAAGCCATTTCAGGCTTGCTTTTTTTTATAAAGAGACTTCTTTTTTATTCTTTTTGCTAAATTGAACTGAATTTGTTTCTTTTCGTTGTAATCGTTTTTCTAAAAGATTAACAAAATAAGTAAATAGAAGAACAAGTACGAGGTAATATAAACCAACGATTATGTATGTATCTAATTGTTGGAAGTTACTTGCAGCAATTGATAAACCTGATCCCCATAATTCGGACAATCCTACATATGCAACGAGAGAGGAGTCCTTTAATCCAATAATAAACTGATTTCCTAAAGGAGGAAGAGATTGACGAAATGCTTGCGGTAATACAATACGGCGCATTGCTAAAGGGTAAGGCATACCTAAAGAACGAGCAGCTTCCAATTGTCCACGGTCGACAGATTGAATGGAACCGCGGAAAATTTCAGTAATATATGCACCGTTATGGATTGCTAAAGCAATTGCTCCTGCCCAAAAAGGAGTGAAGACAATAATCGATGTAATACCAAAATAGAGAATGGCAATTTGAACAATTAAAGGTGTACCACGAATAATGGCGATATATACATGAGCAATACTATTTAAAATCTTATTGTTAGAGATCCGAAAAAAAGCGAATAGTAATCCAATTAGTGAACCAAGTAATAGGGATGTTAGTGTTAATTGTAATGTGACAATAGTAGCCTTTAAGAGTGTGGGATAAGTAGACATAAAAATTTCAAACATATGTGTCACCTCATATTGAATGGATTTTGGTAGGGAATGAAATACCCCACATAAAAAGTGGGGCATAATGTATGAAACATTTGACTAGCTAATTTACTTCGTTTTTTCCTCTTCACCGAGAATATTACGCCCAAACCATTTTTTACTGATCTTTTCATACGTACCATCTTTAATGATTTCATCTAAAGCTTTATTTACTTTCTTAACCATTTCTTTATCATCTTTACGAATAGCAATTCCCATTTCATCAAGATTTAATGGTTTTCCAGCTTCTTTTATATTTGATTTACCTTCTTTGATCATACGTAAACCGACCATTTGATCAGTGATTACTGCATCAATACGTCCAGGCTCTAAGTCCATAAGTGCAGTAATATCGCTATCATATTCTGTGATTTGATCTGTATGTTTTGCAACAAGGTCTTTAAAGGTACTAGCTTTTACAACACCAATTTTCTTACCTTTCAAATCTTCTGGAGAAGAGATAGATGTATTCTTTTTAGCCACAAAAATTTGGGCACCAGAACGATAATAAGGATTGGAGAAACTAACAGCTTTTAAGCGTTCTTCTGTAATTGCCATACTGCCCAATATAGCATCATATTTTTTCGATTGTAGACCTTGAATTAGCGTTTCCCATGGATTTGTAATAGGGGTGGGTTTCATATTCATTTTTTTCGCAAGTGCCTCACCAATTTCCACATCAAAACCGGCAAGCTTTCCGTCATTTTCTTTATAGTTAAAAGGTTTATATAAGCCACTCATCGCATAACGAAATTCTTTTTCACCATTTGAAGAAGTAGTAGCACTTTCCTTACTACAGGCTCCTAGTATGAAGGATGTACATAATGTAATACTCGCAACAATGGTTAATAGTTTTCTTTTCATAAAACCCCTCCTATATATTGATCATACGGATGGTTTTAAGTATGTTACTGAGATATTTTATTTGGATAATTAGTTGTGCACCGTATGAATGTATTTCTTTTCATTTGAAACAGAAGTTACATTATAAAACGTTGCGTAAAAATTGTTTTGCTCGTTCATGTGATGGAGCTGAAAAGAATTGTGCTGGCGGAGCATCCTCTACAATCTTTCCGTCATCCATAAATATGACGCGATCAGCTACATCTCTTGCGAAATTCATTTCATGAGTAACAATAATCATGGTCATTCCTTCTTCAGCAAGTTCTTTCATAACTTGCAATACTTCTCCAACAAGTTCAGGGTCTAAGGCTGAGGTAGGTTCATCAAATAGCATAATTTTAGGATTCATAGCAAGAGCTCGTGCAATGGCAATGCGCTGCTTTTGACCACCCGACAGGAGGTGGGGAGTTACATCTGCTTTATCTTGTAGACCGACTTTTTGCAAAAGCTGATTTCCAATCTCTTTTGCATTTGCTGTTTCTAATTTCTTTACATGAATAGGTGCTTCTATGATGTTTTCTAGTGAGGTCATATGGGGAAAGAGGTTAAAGTGTTGAAAAACCATACCGACATTTTCACGGACTTTGTTTAAATTTGAATGCTGTGGATCAATTCGTTCACCTTGTAAGTGAATTTCACCTTCATCGTACATTTCTAAAAAGTTAAGACAGCGAAGTAATGTACTTTTACCGGAACCACTGGCACCAATTAAAACAACAACTTCTTTTTCTTTTACTTCTAAATCAATTCCTTTTAAAACATCAAGTGAGCCAAATGATTTTACTAGATTTTGAACCTGAATCATACAAACCCCCCCAGTCAAAATATATTTTACAAATGTTGCCCCTTATTTCTGTTATTAGTCATAAATTGTCAGAATCCTTTATTTTTTTCGGGTAATTTGATATTCAAAGAAATAATGATTTTAAAAATCCCTATATCTTTCTATAACGAAAATATGGATAATAATATATAGGTAGTACTTATGTTGCTTATAAAAAGGGGGAAAGAAGAGATGGAAAAAGAAAGGAAGACATTTTCCTTTGGCTTACGTACACAACTTATGCTATTTACTACAGTTTTAGCTTTTATTACATATTCAACAAGTATATTTTTTATTTACGTGATATACGATTATTTTCAAAGTTATGTAAGTCAAACTGTTTATAATATTATCGTTATGCTATTAGGTGTAGTATGGTCTGGAATTTTAGCGTATGGAGCAGCAATCTTTTTAATTAAACCACTTCGGAAGTTAGAGGAGGCGGCAAGGAAAGCGGCTGAGGGTGATATTCGTGAAGATGTTCCATTACCGAAGGCAGATGATGAGATTAAATCTTTAAGTGTTGCATTTAATATGATGCTAGGGAACTTAAGAGGTATGGTAAAAAATATTGATACTACATTTTCGTATACAAATAATCAAGTTCAGCAAATTAGAAGGCAAACGGGGGAAGCGACAAAGCAAGCACGAGGTGTGTCTGAAACCCTTGCAGAGATTTCTTCTGGCGCCGAGCAATCAGCAGCTTCCATTCAGGCGATTGTTTCTGCTGTTGATACAACAACTTCTATTGCGAGTGAAGTAGAAGAAAAAGCAAAACAGTCTGACGAGTTGTCTTTAGAAATGGTTCAAGCTTTAGGGCAAAGTACACGAGTCTTTACTTCTTTAATTCAAGGTATTCAAACATTGGCAAAAGAAAATGAAAATTCGATGCAAAATGTACAGAAGTTAGAAGAACGAATGAAACAAGTAGAACATATTGTTTCTGTTGTGAGCGAGATTGCTAGTCAAACGAATTTATTAGCACTGAATGCTTCTATTGAGGCAGCTCGTGCTGGAGAGCATGGAAGGGGCTTTGCAGTTGTAGCTGAAGAAGTACGTAAACTTGCTGATGAAAGCGATCATTCTGCAAGAAATATATCGCAGTTATTACGGAATATGCAAGAAGAGGTGCAACAAGTCGCATTGAAAATGACAGAGCAAGTGAACACAGCTAAAGAAGAGGCGAAACGTGGGGAAGCTACTGAATTAATTTTAAAAGAAATGTCATCAAGTATTATGGAAGTTGCTGATGCAACGAAGCAAATTAGTGGCTATATGAACGAACAAGTGAGTCATATTCATCAAACAGGAGCACAGACGAAGGCTGTAGCAGCAATTGCTGAGGAAACATCAGCTGGTTCACAAGAAGTAGCACGTGTGACGTTGCAACAATCTAAAAATATGATAGTAATCGATCAATTGTTAAAGGATTTAGAAAAGCAAGCAACGGACTTAAAACAAACAATTGAACGATTTTCAATGTAAAAAGGAAGAACAGCATTCTGTTCTTCCTTTTTTACGTATGAAAAGGAGGGATACTTTGTTGAAAACGAAAAACATTGCAAGGGTCATATATGGTTTTCACTTTACGCAATCTTTGAAAGTTAGGACCATAATAACTAGTTTGCCAATTTTTAATGTCGATATCGGGCCAATTGACATAGTCACCTAGTGTATAAGGATCTAAGCTTTCTCGTAAATCTTTAACCCAGTGTATATTGCGATTTTCTTCATCATCGCATTTCCAAGAGGTAATGTATTCTTGCGCAATAATTGCTTTACGATGGAAATAAGCTGTTTCAGTAGGGGGAATATTTTCAACAGCACCTACGAGCGATTGGTGCCAAATACTCGCATCTTTATTTGGAGCATGTGAAAGAAAATGTTGCATGATTTGAATTCCTTTAAGGGAAATAGGTTTATATACATAGGAACCGGAGCGTTTGAAGTTTTCAGGGATGTTACCACTATTAAAAAATTCAACAGCCTTTATATAAGGAACTTCATCTATAAAGAGAGAGGGGGTACCAGTTTCAAGAAGAGGAAATAATAAGGAATGGAGTTCAGAGGGAGAGCCAACAAATTCACCTTTTACTTCAATTTTATTTCGTTGCTTTGCGAATAATTCAATTGATGAAGTGAGTCGTTCGTCTATATAAGGCGCCCAGTTTTGCCACGCTTGAAATGCAACGATAAAATCTTCCCATTTCCATGTAATTGAGAAGATTGATACATTTTTTATAGGGTGCACTCGAAAAGTTAAAGAAGTAACAATTCCGAAGTTTCCACCACCACCACCGCGGCACGCCCAAAACAAGTTATGGTTTTCATGTTCGTTTGCGCGAATGATTTTTGCTCCAAATTTACCACACGCTTGTACTATTTCAACTTCTACTAATTGATCACATGTTAATCCAAATAAGCGTGAAAGCATACCGATGCCACCGCCAAGAGCTAATCCAACAATTCCAACGCTTGCACTTGTACCAGCCGGTATTGTCACACCAAAATTCCAAAGTTCTTTATAAACCGTGCCAAGATTTGCACCAGCTTCAATTGTTGCTGTTAATTTATCTGTATTAACAGTAATACGATGCATTTCACTCACATCAATAATAAGTCCTCTATTTAAAAGAGAAAAATTTTCATAGCTATGACGTCCGCTTCTTAAGCGAAATGGTACATGACGTTCACGTGCCCATTTTAAGGCGTTACACACATCATTTTTATTTTGGCAAAAAACAATAATACAAGGGAGTTTTGGAATGCTTAAATTTAAATTCATTCGGGCTACGTCATAGTCCGGGTCTGAAGGAACGACGATACGACCTGTTAATTTTGTTTGTTTCAATTTATCACTCCTTTCTAAAACAAGCAGTGCTTTTTATTAATATATGAAAAGTGTATGTAACGTGCGTGGACAAGAGCAGGTGAGGAATGAGATTTGCTTTTGTGAGAAATAAATAAAGCATAAGAATAAGGAATCTACATAGAGTTCAATGAAAACAGTTGCAAACTATTCATATTTTGTTATGATAGTGTTACGAAAACGTTTGCATAAAATTCTGATGGGATGCAAAAGGAGAGAATGACTATGAAAAAGACATGGTGGAAAGAAGCGGTTGCGTATCAAATTTATCCGCGTAGCTTTATGGATTCAAATGGTGATGGTATTGGAGATTTACAAGGTATTATTGCAAAACTGGATTATTTAAAAGATTTAGGTATAGATGTAATTTGGATTTGTCCAATGTATAAGTCACCTAATGATGATAATGGCTATGACATTAGTGATTATCAAGATATTATGGATGAATTTGGTACGATGGAAGACTTTGATGCTTTACTAGATGAAGTTCATAAGCGTGATATGAAGCTTATTATTGATTTAGTTATTAATCATACGAGTGATGAACATCCATGGTTTATTGAGTCACGTTCATCTAAAGACAATCCGAAGCGTGATTGGTATATTTGGCATGATGGTAAAGATGGTGCGGAACCAAACAACTGGGAAAGTATTTTTAATGGTTCGGCATGGGAATATGATGAAGTAACAGGACAATATTATTTACACTTATTCTCGCGTAAACAACCAGATTTAAACTGGGAGAATAAAGAAGTTCGCGAAGTGTTATACGATACAGTTAATTGGTGGCTTGATAAAGGAATTGATGGTTTCCGAGTGGATGCAATCAGCCATATTAAAAAAGAAGATGGTTTCAAAGATATGCCAAATCCAAAAGAACTAAAGTATGTACCATCTTTTGACAAACATATGAATGTGGATGGTATTCAACCTTTATTAGAAGAGTTAAAAGAAAATACGTTTTCTAAGTATGATATTATGACTGTTGGTGAAGCGAATGGCGTTAAGATTGAAGATGCTGAGCTTTGGGTTGGAGAAGAGCAAGGTAAGTTCAATATGGTATTCCAATTCGAACATTTAAGTTTATGGGATGCAGAAAAGAAGAAAGATCTTGATGTTGTAGGTTTGAAAAAGGTATTAACGAAATGGCAAAAAGGGTTAGAAAATAAAGGATGGAATGCTTTATATATTGAGAATCACGATAAGCCACGTATCGTTTCAACTTGGGGAGACGATAAACAATATTGGCGTGAAAGTGCAACAGCTCTTGGAGCAATGTATTTCTTTATGCACGGTACACCGTTTATTTATCAAGGACAAGAAATTGGGATGACGAACGTTCAATTCCCAAATATTGAAGATTATGATGATGTAGCAATTAAAAATTTATATCGAGAGAAAATTGCAGAGGGCGTATCACATCAAGATATGATGGAAATTATATGGGCTTCTTGCCGCGATAATTCACGTACACCTATGCAGTGGAACGATGAGATGAATGCTGGCTTTACAACAGGTGCATCTTGGTTTGGTATGAATCCAAACTATAAAGAAATTAATGTTGAAAAGCAAAAGAATGAAGAGAACTCTATTTTCAATTTCTATAAGAAAATGATTGCCTTGAAAAAAGAGCACGATGTACTGAATTACGGTACGTATGATTTACTTTTAGAAGATGATCCACAAATTTATGCATATACTCGTACATTAAACGATGAAAAAATTGTTGTAATTAGTAATATCTCAAAAGAGGTAGCTGTGTATAATGAGGGTTTATTTGCACTAGAACGCAAACGTTTGCTTTTAAATAACTATGAAGTTGTAGAAAATGAACAAGTAACTTCAATCACGTTAAAACCTTATGAAACAAGGGTTTATCGCATTTCATAATAAAAAAGGATGCTCTTAGAGCATCTTTTTTTATGAAAAAAAATAAATTTCTATTGCAAAGTGAAAACGCTTTTATTAAAATAGATTTATGAAAACGGTTGCGTAAAGATAAAAATAAAGTAGCATAAGGAATCGTTTTCATAATAGAAACAGAAATTATAATTTAAATCATTATGTTGTTATAAATAAAGGGGAGGAAGAACAGATGAAAATTACGTCTTTTGATTTTTGGCAAAAGTTCGGGAAAGCATTATTAGTTGTTGTAGCTGTAATGCCAGCAGCGGGTTTAATGATTTCTATCGGTAAGTTAATTGGGATGTCTGCTGGGGATATTAACGCAGTTCATACAATCGCTCGCGTAATGGAAGACATAGGTTGGGCAATTATTACAAATCTACACATCTTATTCGCAGTAGCAATTGGGGGATCTTGGGCGAAAGATCGTGCAGGTGGTGCATTTGCAGCGCTATTAGCATTCGTCTTAACAAACAGAATTACAGGAGCTATATTTGGCGTAAACGCTGAAATGTTAATGGATTCAAAAGCTACAGTTTCTTCAGTATTAGCAGGAGATTTAGTTGTAAAAGATTACTTCACTTCTGTACTTGGTGCACCAGCATTAAACATGGGAGTTTTCGTAGGGATTATCACAGGTTTCTTAGGAGCTAATTTATATAACAAATATTATAACTATAACAAACTGCCACAGGCATTAGCATTCTTTAACGGAAAAAGATTCGTACCATTCGTTGTAATTGTTTGGTCTACAGTCACTGCAATTGTATTATCACTTTTATGGCCGTTCATCCAAAGTGGATTAAATGAATTCGGTCGCTGGATTGCAGCATCTAAAGATAGTGCACCAGTTGTTGCACCATTTGTATATGGAACGTTAGAGCGTTTACTATTACCATTCGGTTTACATCATATGTTAACGATTCCGATGAACTACACAGAGCTAGGCGGAACATA
Source organism: Bacillus sp. BB081 (assembly GCF_008368895.1). Classification (NCBI taxonomy): domain Bacteria; kingdom Bacillati; phylum Bacillota; class Bacilli; order Caryophanales; family Bacillaceae; genus Bacillus; species Bacillus sp. BB081. Next base: position 31,145 of record NZ_QOZX01000021.1, on the reverse strand, counting down.
TACGATGTTAACTGGTTCAAAAGTTGGACAAATTGTAGCAGGACAAGATCCTTTATGGCTTGCATGGATTACAGACTTAAATAATTTACTAGCAAATGGAGATACGAAAGCATATAACGATTTATTAAATAACGTTGTACCAGCTCGTTTCAAAGCTGGACAAGTTATTGGCTCAACAGCAGCGTTAATGGGTATTGCTTTCGCGATGTTCCGTAATGTTGATAAAGAAAAACGTGCAAAATATAAACCAATGTTCTTATCGGCTGCATTAGCAGTATTCTTAACAGGTGTAACAGAACCAATTGAATTCATGTTCATGTTTATTGCTCCAGTATTATATGTTGTATATGCAATTACAACAGGACTTGCATTCGCATTAGCAGATTTAATTAACTTACGTGTTCACGCATTTGGATTTATTGAATTAATTACTCGTACACCGATGATGGTTAATGCAGGACTAACAAGAGATTTAATCAATTTCGTTATCGTTTCATTAGTGTTCTTCGGTCTGAACTTTACATTATTCAATTTCTTAATTAAAAAATTCAACTTACCAACACCAGGACGTGCAGGTAACTATATTGATAATGAAGATGAGTCATCAGAAGGAACAGGAAATGTACAAGATGGTTCATTAGCAACAAAAGTTATTGATTTATTAGGTGGTAAAGAAAATATTGCTGACGTAGATGCTTGTATGACGCGTTTACGTGTAACAGTAAAAGATTTAGATGTTGTTGCACCAGAAGCACAGTGGAAACAAAATGGTGCTTTAGGACTTATCGTAAAGGATAAAGGTGTACAAGCAGTATATGGTCCGAAAGCTGACGTATTAAAGTCAGACATTCAAGATATGTTAGGTGCGTAATAAGATGAAATTGCTAACTTTAAACTGTCACTCTTGGCAAGAAGAGAATCAAATGGAAAAGATAAAATATCTTGCTAAAGTCATTCGAGAAGAAGAGTACGATGTCATCGCATTGCAAGAAGTAAGTCAGTCGATACAAGCTGGAAATGTATGCGGTAACAAGAAAGAAGATAATTTTGGACTTTTACTATTAGAAGAGTTAAAAGCGTTACATGTAAAAGATTACAATATTACTTGGGATTTCTCTCATATTGGTTATGATGTGTATGAAGAAGGGTTAGCGATTATAACGAAGCATAATGTTGTAAAGGAAGATACGTTCTTTATTTCAGAAAATAAGGATACAACGTATTGGAAAACACGCAAAATTGTAAGTGCGACAATTGCTTATAATGATAAGAACATAACGTTTTACTCCTGCCACCTCGGTTGGTGGAATGATGAAGAAGAATCATTCAAAGATCAAGTTAATCGTTTGATGGGGCGTGTAGATAGTAATGAACTTTCCTTTTTAATGGGTGATTTTAATAATAACGCCCGTTTACAAGGTGAAGGTTATGAATATATGATGCAAAAAGGTTTGTATGACACATATGAACTAGCAATAGAGAAGGATGAAGGAACAACTGTCCAAGGTGAGATTGCTGGTTGGGATGAAAATAAACATAATTTACGAATCGATCTAATATTGTGTAACCAAAGTGAAAAAGTTCGTTCTTCAAAAGTCATTTTTAATGGTACGAACAGAAATGTAATTTCAGATCATTTCGGTGTAGAAGTACAAGTAGATATATAATAGAAGAAATCCTCACAGATGATGAAAAGCTGTGAGGATTTTTTTGAGGAATACAAGTATTGCCAAGAGAAAATACTTGTATTTTTTATGACATTTCCTATATATTTGTTATTATTGAATGTAAAACTAATTTGGTCATTTTGTATGCATACTTTTTTTACTTCGTTATATAATGAAGTAAGTGAAATATTTAATGGGAAAAATAGTGTATTTTCGTTTAATCCACGATGTAGAAAGTGATATAATTGCAAAATGTATGTATCATTTTCTAAAGAAGGAAAAATATATAATTAGGTGATAAATTCTATGAAACAAATTTGGCGTATTTATAAGACAGATTTACGGAATGTAGCTAAACATTGGGCTGCAATTGTTATTGTTTTAGGGTTAATGATTTTACCATCGTTATATGCATGGTTTAACATTAAAGCTTCTTGGGATCCTTATGGAAATACAAAAGAGGTTCCCATTGCCGTTTCTAACCAAGATGCAGGCTCTAATTTAAGAGGGAAAGATATCAATATCGGGGACGAGATTGTAGATTCTCTAAAGAAAAACAAGAATCTTGGTTGGAAATTTGTAGACCAAAAGCAGGCGATTTACGGAGTTGAGCGTGGGGATTATTATGCAAGTATTACAATCCCAAAAGACTTCTCTGAAAAAATTGCAACTGTTCTGGATGAAAATCCACAAAAGCCAGAACTTGATTACTATGTAAATGAAAAAGTAAATGCGATTGCACCGAAAATTACAGCAAAAGGTGCATCAGGTATTACGGAAGAAATTAGTAAAAACTTCGTTAAAACAGCAAACGGTGAGATTTTTAAAATCTTCAATGACCTTGGAATCGATTTAGAAACAAACTTACCAAGTATCGAGAAAGTAAAAGACCTTGTCTTTAAGTTAGAAGCGCAGTTCCCAGAAATGAATACATTAATGGATAAGGCGTTAGATGATGCAACTCGAGCAGAGGATATTGTGAAAGTAGCGCAAAAAGAGTTGCCGGTTGTAGAAAGTGTTATGAATGATGGGCAGGAAGCATTAGGGAATTTAGATAGGTTCTTTGCGAGAAATAATGAAACATTGAATCGTGCTCCGGGAACTATTAAGAATAATTTAATTGTAACGAAGCAGGGATTGGATGCTGCAGCGAAAATTACGGATTACTTAAAAAATCCTTCATTTGATTTTAATCTGACACTTCCAGATCCAGCTAAATTACCAGTGTTACCTAATATAACTCTTCCACAAATACCGCAAATACCAGAAATTCCAGCGTTACCGCAAGTGAATGGTGATGGGTATAAGAATATTGCTAAAAATATTGATCAAACTGTAAATAATGTTTTCAGCTCAATACGTGTTGGAACAACTTACGCACAAGGTGTTATAAACGGGTTACAAAATGGTAATTTTGATCCGGAAAAAGCGAAACAAGATCTTAATAATGTTTCTGAAACGCTGCAAGGACGTGCGGATAGTGTTTCATATGTAATTGATGTCTTTACTAAATTTAAAGAGTCGGCATCAACTGATTTTGGAAAAGAATTCTTCCAAAAGAGAATAGAAAGATTAACAAACCTTAAATCAGCTATTGAAAATGCAAATGGTGGCGTTAAAGATATTGCCAATATTATTGGTACAGGGCAAGAAGTGAAACAAGATGTAAGAGATGCTACTAATAAAAAGTTAGATTCAATAAATAACTTGGTAAATCAAGCAGAAGCAGATTATAATGCAACATTCGTAACTGATTTTGAAAAAGCAGTAAGTACAGCCGAGCAATTGAAAGATAAGGCTGAAGGTGTAAAAGAAGATGCGCAACAACTTAGAGGTAATTTAAATCAAGATATAAAAAAAGCGAATGAGTTAGTAAATCAAACCAATGAGGCATTAGACAATGGTAGAGAAAAGTACGATAAGGCTGTAAGTGATTACAGCAGATTAAAAACAGAACTTGGAAAAGCAAGAGAAGACTTAAGCAACGCAGGTGTTAATGGATTAGACTCTACAAAAGTAGCCTTAAATGATTTAAATGGACAGTTCAAAGCAGCATGGAATTTATTTAACGACATGATTCCAGTTCTGGAAAGTACAAATAAAGTTTTAGCAGATGTAAATAGTGATAAGAACACGAATAACACGATTTCTAAATTGAATAAAGTAAAAGATGGTCTTCAAAAAGGAATCGATTTAACTGATAAAGGAATTGACTCTATTAATAAAGGGCAAAAACCAGCAGCAGATGTGATTGAAAGTATTAATGAAGTATCTAAAAGTGTTTCGGGCCAAATTGGTGACATTTTAGCTAAATATGACTCAGAAATCACTCCAAATTTCAATGCAGCTATTGCTCGTACAAAAGAGATGTCTAAAAACACATCTCAAATTTTAAAAGAAGCAGACAAAAAGCTTCCAGATGTTAAAAAGTTACTAGAAGATTCATCAAAAGGCTTAGTAGACGGTAAAAAGAAATTAACAGACATTAAGGCTGACATGCCGGAAACTGAGAAAAAGATTAAAGACTTAGCAAATAAAATTCGTGATTTTGAATCTGAAGAGGATATAAAAGACATCATACGCTTATTGAAAAACGATGTTGAAAAGCAAAGTGATTACTTTGCGAATCCAGTCAATTTAAAAGAGAATAAATTATTTGCGATGCCGAACTACGGTTCAGCGATGTCACCATTCTATACAGTGCTTGCACTATGGGTAGGCGCATTATTAATGGTTTCATTATTAACGGTAGAAGTGCATGAAGAAGGCGCGAATTATAAGAGTCATGAAGTTTACTTCGGACGTTTATTAACATTCTTAACGATAGGTCTTTCACAAGCGTTTATCGTATCAATGGGAGATATATTCTTACTCGGTACGTACGTAGTCGATAAATTCTGGTTTGTGTTATTTAGTTTATTTATTGGCGGAGTTTTCGTTTGTATCGTATACTCACTCGTTTCTATTTTCGGAAACGTTGGGAAATCGATGGCGATCATTTTACTTGTACTGCAAGTAGCGGGATCGGGCGGAACATTCCCAATTCAAATGACACCAGCGTTCTTCCAAGCACTTTATCCGTTCTTACCATTCACATACGCAATTAGTGCAATTCGTGAAACAGTGGGTGGAATGCTTTGGGATATAGTAACTAGAGATTTACTTGTGTTAAGTGCTTTCGTAGTAGTTATGATTGTTGCTGCATTATTACTGAAAACACCAATTAACAAATCAAGTGAAAAGTTTGTTGAGAACGCAAAAGGAAGTAAAATTATTCATTAAAAATAAAAGGTTCCTACCGATAGTGGTAGGAACCTTTTTGTTTAATCAAATTTTAATTTCTTTAATGCTTCTGCGAACGGATTGTTTAATGGTTCTTCTTCTTTGTTCTGCTGTTTCATATATTTTTGAACGTCGCGTTTATCAGCTTTGCTTCCAGATTCCTTTTTACGTCTTTCTTGGAATGTGGATAATTTCTCGCGATAGCCACATTTACATGCAAAGATTTGTCCTGCACCTTCACCACGTAATTCTAACTTCTTCTTACATTGCGGACAACGAGCGTTTGTTGTACGAGATACATTTTTACGATGACCACATTCACGGTCTTGGCATACAAGCATTTTTCCTTTTTTGCCGTTTACCTCTAGCATTGGTTTACCGCAATCTGGACAAGACTTTGTTGAAATGTTGTCATGTTTATATTTTTTATCACTCGATTTTATTTCAGAAACAATTTCTTTCGTATAGTTCTTCATTTCTGAAATGAATACTTCTTTTTTCAGTTTACCCTTTGCGATTGCTTCGAGTTTTTGCTCCCATTCACCAGTTAGTGTAGGAGATTTCAGTTCTTCTGGCACTAAATCAAGTAACTGACGGCCTTTTGAAGTAATGTGAATATCTTTACCACGTTTTTCAAGTAAGAACGAATTGAATAACTTGTCGATAATATCAGCTCGTGTCGCTACAGTACCTAATCCACCAGTTGACTTTAACGTTTCAGCAAGTTGTTTGTTTTGCGTATCCATATATTTTGTAGGATTTTCCATTGCTGAAAGTAAAGTTGCCTCGTTAAAACGTGCAGGTGCCTTCGTTTGACCTGATGTTTGCATAATTAACTTTACAGTTAATGTATCGCCTTTTTCAATGTGAGGTAGAAGTTGTTCTTTTACGTCATCAGTTATATCATCATCTTCAAAGCGATTTTCATATACTTCTTTCCAACCGGCATGTAGAATAGTTTTTCCACGTGCGATGAACGTTTCATTGCCAACTTTTGTGCGTAACGTTAGTTGCTCGTATTCGAATGCTGGGAATAAAACGGCTAAGAAACGTTTTACAACTAAATCATAAATTTTACGTTCTTTATCTGTGAAGGCTGAGAAGTTAACGTATCCTTCTGTCGGAATAATTGCGTGATGATCACTTACTTTACTATCATCAACAAATGACTTATTAGACTTGATAGGCTTTTGTAGTACTTTATGTGCTAAAGGACGGTACTCTCCAACGCCACATGCTTTTAGACGCTCTGGAAGTGTTCCAACGATATCAGATGAAATATAGCGTGAATCTGTACGAGGGTACGTTAGCACTTTATGTTGTTCATACAATTTCTGCATAATGTTTAATGTTTCTTTCGCAGAGTAACCGAACTTTTTATTTGCATCACGTTGTAATTCAGTTAAATCGTAAAGGCCAGGGGAGAATGACTTCTTCTGTTTTTTATCAATTTCCACAACAGTGGCATTTTGTTTATCTAGATTTTTTACAATACCATCAATTTTTTCTTTATTAAAACTACGGCTATTACCGTTTGCATCTTGCCAAGTTAGTTTTAACTTATCAGTTGTTTGCGCTTCGATACCGTAGTAAGTTTGAGCTTTGAAGTTTTTTATTTCATCTTCACGACTAGCGATCATAGCGACAGTAGGTGTTTGTACACGGCCGCAATTCAGCTGGGCATTAAAGCGAGTCGTTAAAGCGCGAGTCGCGTTAAGACCGATGTACCAGTCAGCTTCTGAACGTGCGACAGCCGAAGCGTATAAATTGTCATATGCTTTACCTGGTTTTAAATTTGCGAAGCCATCTTTAATTGCTTTGTCAGTAACAGATGAAATCCATAAACGCTTAATAGGCTTCTGTATTTTAACTTTATCGATAATCCAACGTGCGACTAATTCGCCTTCACGTCCAGCATCTGTCGCTACAATAATTTCATTTACATCTTTTCTAAGAAGCTGACTCTTCACAGCATTAAATTGTTTACCAGTTTGTTTAATAACCGTTAATTTCAAACGCTCGGGTAGCATCGGTAAATCTTCTAAATTCCACTGTTTATATTTCACATCATAGCTTTCTGGATCAGCTAATGTAACGAGATGACCTAAAGCCCAAGTTACAATATATTTACTACCTTCAAGGTAGCCATTTCCTTTTTTATCGCACTTAAGTACACGCGCAATATCACGTGCAACGGAAGGCTTTTCAGCGATTACAACGCTTTTTACCATATTTAAAACATCCTTTCAAATTTCCATACGTTAACTATAGCATACATCTTCTTGAGATTCAGTTTCGCTCCAGATTTGAACGTTTTTTAGTGGTATGAACAAAAATTGTTTGAAATCAAATGATGGTGATAGAACATAATCTACACGATGATGAGACTATGAAAAAAAGATACTTATTTATCCCGCATTAACGGGCAGTAAGACCCCTACCTCAAAATTCAGCGGAAGCCAAGAAGTTAGATAGGGGATCAACTGCCCATAAAAGCCCGATTGGTTCAACTAATAATCAGTGGGGGGTGAACAAAACCCCCACTGATTAAAGTTTCACTTTATTATGCGTATTGTTTTATCAGTTGCTTCTATATGAAATAGAAAGGTAAAGAACTTGTTATTTTACTAGAATAAGAGTAGACTTTGAAGTAGATGAATAATAAGCACATGGGAGTTTGTGGATACAAACTGAGAGTATGACCAATCCGTCATTGACCATTTGAACCTGTTGGATAATGCCAGCGTAGGGAGAGTGTAAAAGCACATGTTCAGGCACTTTGCGTACGCGCAAAGTGTCTTTTTGTGTATCTCCCATCACTATAGTTAGGAGATGAAAAGGATGAATATGAAAGAAATTAGCAAAGTAGTGGATTTGGTGAGAGAGTCTAATCCACTCGTTCATAATATTACAAATGTTGTTGTAACAAATTTTACAGCTAATGGTTTGTTAGCGTTAGGAGCATCGCCTGTAATGGCATATGCAAAAGAAGAAGTGGCAGAAATGGCCAGCATTGCTGGAGCGTTAGTATTAAATATGGGGACACTTCGTCCTGAGGAAGTAGAAGCGATGTTACTTGCGGGTAAATCAGCAAATGTGAACAATGTACCAGTACTGTTTGATCCAGTTGGTGCAGGAGCAACATCGTATCGAACAGAAGTTGCGAGACATATTCCGGCCGAAATCGATTTAGCAATTATTCGCGGAAATGCAGCTGAAATAGCAAACGTTATTAATGAGAAATGGGAAATTAAAGGGGTAGACGCCGGTTCTGGAAATGGCAATGTCGTAAGTATTGCAAAACAGGCAGCAGATGAATTAAATACAGTTGCGGTGATTACTGGAGAAGAAGATGTTGTTACAGATGGAGAGCGAACTATTGTTATTCGAAATGGACATCCTATTTTAACGAAAGTTACTGGAACAGGTTGTTTACTAACTTCTGTAATAGGAGCATTTGTAGCAGTAGAAAAGGATTATGTAAAGGCAGCTGTAGCGGCATTAACGTTTTATGGTGTAGCCGCGGAACTGGCAGCTGCTAAGACAGTGGAAAAGGGACCTGGTAGTTTCCAAATTGAATTTTTAAATCAGTTAGCGAATACCACTTCGGGTGATATTGAGAAGTATGGGAAGATTGAGCTTATATAGTAAGGAGGGGAACTAGATGTCGCGTATTACAAAGGCTGAAATGTCTAGATTATTATCAGTATATTTTATTATGGGAAGTAACAATTGTGCGAAGGAGCCACTACAAGTATTGAGAGATGCACTTGAAGGCGGTATAACAATTTTTCAATTCCGTGAAAAGGGGGAAGGGGCTTTAACGGGAGAGAAACGTATTTGTTTCGCGAAAGAACTACAAGCAGTTTGTAAGGAGTACGGTGTACCATTCATCGTAAATGATGATGTGGAACTAGCTATGGAGTTAGATGCAGATGGCGTGCATGTTGGCCAAGATGATGAAGGAATTACTTCTGTTCGTGAAAAAATGGGTGATAAAATTGTTGGTGTATCTACACATACAATTGAAGAAGCACGCTGGGCAATTGAAAACGGAGCTGATTATTTAGGTGTTGGCCCTATTTTCCCAACGAGTACAAAAAAAGATACGAAAGCAGTTCAAGGAACGAAAGGTTTAGCTCATTTTAGAGAACAAGAAATTACAATACCGATCGTTGGGATTGGTGGCATTACAATTGAAAATACCGCGTCAGTTATAGAAGCAGGTGCGGACGGTGTTTCTGTTATTTCCGCGATTAGTTTAGCTGAATCTCCGTATGAAAGTACGAAGAAATTAGTAGAGGAAGTAAGTAAGAGTTTGTAGAAAAAAGCTATGTAGTATTAAAATGCTACATAGCTTTTTTGATATTAGTAATTAGAAATAGGGGGGATTATTTGAAACGAGAAAGGTTTGTAGTGTTGCAAAATGAGTTGTTTCGTTTATTTGGAAAAGGGGAATTTGATGCCATTTATAGATGTATAGATGAAACGGAAAGAGAATTTCCTGAAAGAATAGATAAAACGAGTTTTTGGAAAGCCTGTGCGTATTCAGTAGAAGGCAAGGGTGAAGAGGCGATTGCTATTTTAAATGGAGCTATGCAAAAAGGGGTTTGGTGGAATCCCCATACACTTATGTATGATGAAGACTTAAAGGCGCTACAAGATAAAGCGGATTTTAAAGTAATAGTAAAAAAGTGTGAAGAAATATTTAAAAAACAGCAGTTAACAGCTGACCCGAAGTTATTTACTTATGGAAATGAAAAAGCGAAGGCTGGTCTATTCTCTTTACATTGGAGAGGATCAAATATAAATGGTTTTGCACCATATTGGTGTGAAGAAGAAATACTAAGTGAGTATATGTTAGGTTTTTCTCAATCCTCACAAATATATGGAATGAACTCTTATAGCTGGGATAATCATGAAATAGCTATAAAAGACGTTATGAAAACTTTTAATGATTTTGTAAATAAATATAACTTGGAGGACATCATCATAGCGGGAGCTTCTCAAGGGGGAAATATAGCGATAGAGTTAGCGTTAAAGAATATGTTAGCGACTCAAAAATTTATTGCAGTTATACCTGCTATTCGAGATGTTAAGGCGATTGAAAGTATAGTTGTATCAAATGATATAACGAATGTAGAAGGATGTATTGTTACAGGAGACAAAGATCTATTTTACGAAAACACACTTCAATTAATGTCAATGTTCGAGGAATATAATGTGAACTGTAAATTAATTGTGAGAGAAGGCTTAGGTCACCTTTTCCCAGAGGACTTCACACAACTATTAAAGAACATAATGGAGGAATGGACGGCCAAAAGTATTTAAACAAACGTTTGATTAAAAAAGCACAAACCCTTTAAAAATGTAGGTTTGTGCTTTTTCTTTAAAACATAATTGATATTAAGAGCATTCCAATTCCGATAGAAGTGAATGTTGCGATTAGGCCTGGAATCATAAAGCTATGATTTAAAACATATTTACCAATGCCTGTTGTACCAGTGCGATCAAAGTTAATCGCAGCAACGATTGTTCCATAGTTTGGAATGAAGAAGTATCCATTTACTGCAGGGAACATAGCGATTAGTAGTGCTGGTGGAATACCGAGTGATAATCCAAGAGGCATTAAAGCGCGTACTGTTGCTGCTTGGCTATATAGTAAAATAGATAGAATGAATAATGCGATGGCAAATAGCCATGGTGCACTTGTTACTAGGTGCTGAATTGATCCTTGAATCATATTTAAGTTTCCGTTAAAGAAAGTATCTCCCATCCAAGCGATCCCCAAAATAGCAACAACTGCTGTTGCACCCGCTTTAAAGACGTTACCAGACACGATGCTTTCTACATTTGGTTTACAGAAAATAATAATAAGAGCTGCGATCGTTAACATAACCATTTCAATTGTGTTTGGCATGGAAAGACGGGCTAACTTCCCATCAACTATCCATCCTGGACGAAGTGCTTCAAATGAACCGAGAAGTACGACAAGGAAAGTTCCTAATAGGAAAAGGATAACTGATAATTTAGCGCCTTTTACACCGACAAATTCTTTTTTCTCTTCAATCTTAGGGATCATTCCTTCTTTTAATCGTTTCAAGTATTCAGGGTCTTCCTTTAATTCTTTCCCCATTTTGCTAGCAACAAATGCAGCTACCATACAAGCGATGAAAGTAGAAGGGATACTTACTTTTAAAATATCTAATAAGGTGATTTTATAGTCAGCTAACATTGCTAGAAGTGCAACTGTTGCAGCTGATATAGGGCTAGCTGTAATTGCTTGTTGGGAAGCGATTACGGCAATTGACATTGGTCGTTCCGGTCTAATCCCAGATTCGCGAGAGACTTCTGCGATAACAGGAAGTACAGAATAAGCAACGTGACCAGTTCCTGCGCACAGTGTAAATAAATAAGTAACAATTGGAGCAAAGAATGTAATACGCTTTGGATTTTTTCGTAATGCTTTCTCAGCCAAATGAACAAGATAGTCCATTCCTCCAGCGGCTTGCAAAGCACCGGCAGCTGTAATTACTGCTAAAATCATAAGCATTACATCAATAGGAGGAGCTGTAGGTTGTAAGTGGAAGACGAAAACAAGTATTGCCATACCAACGCCACCCATTACTCCTAGACCAACTCCGCCTAGGCGTGCGCCAATAAAAATGCAGAGTAGTAACGTAAGAAATTGTAGCCAAAACATGATAAACTACCTCCGAAATTCATTAGTTAAGATATATTCGAATAATTTAATTTAAATGAAAATTGAAATAAATAATCGAAACAATCCTTGTATTATATACATTTTTTATTATATAACACAAGAAATGTAACATTCACGTACTTTGTTAAATTATTTCGAAAAAATAATACATCCAAATTTTACATGTGTATCTCTAAATAGGTAGACATTTTAATTTTTATGTTGTAATCTTTGATAGAGAATAATGTAATTCTCATAGAACTCCCATATCGTTCAACTCGTTCAGCGAGAAAGGCAAACTGATGGAAACATTAGGACGCAAAACTACAGGAGCTAAGGCCGAAAGGCTACGCTAGCCAGTTACCGGACGGATAGGGTTGGTCTTGACCAATGCTTTTTCATTGGTCTTTTTTTTATTTACAAACAAATGAGAACTGTTATCAATTGTTAATAAGGTTTATATTTTAATAGTTTTTCTTTATATTAAGTTAATTAAGAAAGGTGATGTTAATGAAAAAATATTGGCATAAGTTATCATTTCTCCAAAAAAATGTATTGTTAACTGTGTTAGTTATTTTGACGCTTGTTGGTACTATGGGAGCGTTAAGTTTTAACATGTTTCAAAATAGCATGATGTCTATATTTGAAAGGCATTCTTTTGAAACAGGAGATACGGTATTACATAAATTAGACGAACAAATAGTGAGAGATGTTACAAAAGACCCAGTGGCACAAAGAGAAAAGAGAGAGAAGTTAACAGAGAAATTAGATGAAGCAACGGAAGAATTGAATAGTGTTGGACAAACGTATATTGTTGGAGCAAAAGAAAATGAAAAAGGTGAGTTACTAATCGTCGATTTGTCTACAGACTTAGCAAATGTTGTTGAAGTAAGGCCGGGAGAATATTATAAACAACCAGATCTTTGGATGAAAGCATACGATAAGGTAATGAGCACGAAAAAAGCAAACATGACAGTAGTATATGAAGATCTATTAGGGTCATGGGTAACGATATTAGAGCCAATTAAAGATGGAGACGGAAATATTGTGGCAATTGTTGCAGCGGATGTAGATGCCTCTATTGTTCCTAGTACAAAGAAAAAATTCATTATACAAGGTTTAATGTTTATTTGTATTTCTGTTTTAATTGCAACTGTTATTCAATTCTTAATTGTACGTAACGCACTTGCCCCATTGCGAGATTTACGTGAAGGATTACGTAAAGTCGGTGAAGGTGATTTAAGTATTAAGTTAGAGGAAAGACCAGATGATATTGGTATTATTAATGCGTATTTTAATAATACCATCAAGAAGTTTAAAGGAATTGTAGATAAAGTGAAGCAGACAGCAGAACAGGTTTCCTCATCTTCACAAGAGTTGTCAGTGAGTACGAAAGAGAATAGCATGGCAGTCCAAGGAATCGCAAGTTCTATAGTTGAGTTAAGGGCTGGCGTTCAATCACAAGAAACTTCAGTACCAAAGTATTTAGGTATTGTATATGAAATGGAAGATAAGATGGAAGAGATAACTAATATTGCAAAACAAATGGCGAAAGAGTCTGAAGGTACGAAGCATCATTCAGTAAAAGGAAATGGTGTTATTGAACAGACGATTAATCAAATGAATATAATACAAAATGCAGTACAAGATTTATCTTCTATCATTCATTCTTTGGAAACAAGATCAAAAGAAATTAGTGATATTGTAAATGTAATTACAGGTATTTCAAATCAAACGAATTCGCTAGCTTTAAATGCTTCTATTGAAGCTTCACGTGCTGAGGCAACCGGAAAGGGATTTGCCGTTGTTGCTGATGAAGTGCGTAAATTAGCAGAGCAGACGGAAGCATCAGCAAAAGATATAGCGAAATTAATAGGGGAAACACAAGTTGAAACGGAAGAAGCTGTTGTTTCAATACAAAAAGCTTCAAAAGAAGTAGAATCCGGAATTAAACTTTTTCAAAGTAGTGGTGTTTTCTTTGAAAAAATTTCAAAATCAGCACAATCTGTTACAAATCAAGTTAGAGTTGTTTCTAGAAATTCAAGTGATATATTGCAAAATAGCCAAAATATTGTTCGTGTTGTAAATGAACTATCACTTATTGCAAATAAGTATGCAAATAGTAGTAATAATATTGAAGAAAGTATGAAAGAACAGGAAATGTCTGTACAAGATATTGCTGAATTAGCTAGTTCTTTAAGCTGGCTTTCACAGGAGTTACAAGAGTTAATAGGGGAATTCAAAAGTTAAATGAAATGATTATACGTGCTTTTGTTTGTTCAATAAAATAAATCATGCTACAATGAAAACGAATTAAGGACCGGGGAGCCAATTGGCTGAGAGGATGTAAACAAACATCGACCCTCAACCTGATCTGGATAATGCCAGCGTAGGGAGTTACTTAAAGTGATGTAGCATATGTTATTCTATAATAACTTGCATACAAGGCTTTCCTACGCAGTAGGAAAGCCTTTTCTTGTTTTAATATTTCATTTTATAAGGGGGATTTTACTATGTCACAACAAGTTACAATTTCATTTTCAGTAGTACCACAAGCGAAGAACAAAGATGTGTATTCTGTTGTTGATAAAGCAATTGAGGTTGTACAACAATCGGGAGTTCGTTATGAAGTAGGGGCAATGGAAACAACGCTGGAAGGAGAATTAGATGTACTTCTTGATATCATTAAACGTGCGCAACAAGCTTGTGTGGATGCTGGAGCAGAAGAAGTGATTACTTCTATTAAAATCCATTATCGTCCAAGCACTGGTATAACGATAGATGAAAAGGTTTGGAAGTACCGTGATGAATATGCAAAACCAGAAGCAATCTAAAATAATTACAACAATTTGGCTTATCCTTCTCATAGCGATATGGGAAGGATCTGTTTCATTATTTAAAATTGAACCGTGGATTTTACCGAAGCCTTCTGCCATTGTTCAAGAATTAATTGGAATGAAAGATTTACTATTACCGAATACGATGCAAACGTTACAAGAGGTTCTGATCGGACTGTTTTTTGCGATTTTAATTGGGACAAGTATTGCAATTATTATGGATGTTATCCCTTTATTTCGTATTTTAATAAATCCGTTGCTTGTTATTTCGCAAACGATTCCAATCGTTGTACTTGCACCGTTATTTATTATTTGGTTTGGATATGGAATGCTACCGAAAGTAATGGTAGTAATACTCGTTTGTTTCTTCCCGATTGCGCTTAGCATTTTAGAAGGTTTTCAAACGGTAGATAAAAATATGTTGAAGTTGTTGCAAACGATGAAGGCAACGAAATGGCAAGTTTACCAGAAAGTAAAGTTTCCAGCAGTGCTGCCATACTTTTTCTCAGGTTTAAAAATTGCAGTTACATATAGCGTAATGGGAGCAATTATTGGGGAATGGCTCGGTGCAAGCGAAGGATTAGGGGTTATGCTTACAAGGGCTACAAAATCCTTTTTAACAGCCCGAGTATTTGGTGTGGCAGCAATTATTGTTATGGTGACATTATGTCTGTATTTTATCGTGGAGTTTATGGCAAGAATAACAGCACCATGGATATATAGAAAGGACGGCAGAAAATGAAAAAAGGTTTAAAAGTTATGTTGGCTGCCTTATTAGCAGTAGGTGTGGCTGGATGTAATCCGGCGAAGAAAGAAGAAAGTGCAAGTAAAGATCAAAAAGTAAAAGTAGTATTAGATTGGTTTCCGAATACGAATCATACTGGCCTATATGTAGCGCGAGCGAAAGATTATTATAAAAAGCAAGGATTAGATGTAGAAATTATTCAGCCAGGTGATAATGTGACAGCGGAGCAAATGATAGCTTCCGGAAAAGCTGACTTCGCAATAAGCGCACAAGAAAATGTAACGTTGGCTCGTGTGGAAGGTATTCCTGTTGTATCTGTAGGGGCAATCATTCAACATAACACTTCAGCTTTTGCATCACTTAAAAAAGATAATATGACGTCACCAAAAGATTTTGAAGGTAAACGTTACGGCGGCTGGGGAGGACCAGCAGAAGAAGCAACGTTGAAGACAATCATGGAGAAGCATCAAGCTGATTTTAATAAAGTTGAAAAAATCATCTTAGGACAAACAGATTTCTTTAAATCAATCGGTCGTGATGCAGACTTTGAATGGATATATTACGGATGGGATGGAATTGAAGCGAAGCGCCAAGGAAAAGAGTTAAATACGATTATGGTGAAAGACTTAGACCCAGCGCTTGATTTCTATAGTCCTGTTATTATTACGAGTGAAAAACATACGAAGCAAGATAAAGACTTTGTGAAAAAGTTTATGAGTGCAACGACAGAAGGTTATAATTTTGTAATTAAAGAACCGAAAGAAGCGGCTGATATTTTAATTAAAGCTGTTCCAGATGTAAATAAAGATTTAGTACAAGAAAGTCAAAAATGGTTAAGTACGAAGTATCAAGATGATGCAAAAGCATGGGGAGTACAGAAGGAAGAAGTTTGGACAAATTACATGAATTTCTTATATGATAACAAAGTTATTAAGAAGAAAATTGATGTGAAAGATGCCTTTACAAATGAGTTCCTTCCAAGTGAAAAATGAGTGGATTACAAATAAAAGAGATTGTAAAAGCTTTTGATGGAAAGAATGTATTAGCAAATATTAGTGCTTCTATACGAGAGGGAGAGTTCGTTTCCTTTGTAGGACCGAGTGGTTGCGGGAAAAGCACATTATTAAATATGATTGCAAATGTTGAAAAACCAACAAGTGGGAATATAACGTATAAGGATACGCACGTACAAGAGCAAGATGTTGTAAGTTATATGCCGCAACAAGATTTATTACTACCGTGGCGATCAGCTTTGCAAAATATAGTGTTGCCATTGGAAATTGAAGGTAAACCGAAAAAACAAAGGCTAACAGAAGGAATGGAAGCATTAAAGCAGTTTCAGCTAGATGAATATGCAGACCATTATCCAGATGAATTGTCTGGTGGTATGCGTCAAAGGATTAGTTTTCTGCGCACATATTTATGTGAAAAGCCAATTATGCTACTTGATGAGCCTTTTGGAAAATTAGATGCCTTTACAAAAATGGAAGTACATAGTTGGTTTTTAAACTCTTGGCACCAAGAGAAGCAAACAATCGTTATGGTTACACATGACTTAGATGAGGCAATCTTACTTTCGGATCGCGTATTTATTTTATCTCAAAGACCAGCATCAATAGTTGGAGAGGTACAAGTGAAATTACCTAGACCAAGAACGATGGATATGTTAACATCACTTGAGTTAAAGAAGGATAAGGAAGAAATTCTGAGAGTATTAGCTCCTTATATGAAAAAATAGAAAAAGCTCTTACCAGATTTAAATATAATTGCTGGTAAGAGCTTTTTTTTATAGAACATGAAAAGAATGAGGAGGAACAAAAGAAAAAATAGAGAATAGAATATAACAGAGTAGTTTATACTCTTAATATAACAAATGTTAAAGGAGTGAAAGGATAAAATGACTTTATCAACTGTTCTTCAAATGGTTTTAGCTTGATACGGGAGAAGTCTGCCCATTTTTAACAATTAAGCTAAATTGAAGACAGCAGGTAAAGAACCTTAATCCTTTTTTACGATAATATGTAATGGGTAAGGTGTATTCACCTTACCCATTTTTTATATGCACAATTAAATAAGGCTTTTTACTGTAGCTCTCTATTTAGCTTATGAACCATAAGTAGAGGAGAGAAAAAAATGAGTATATTAACAGTAGAAAATTTAAGTCATTCGTATGGTGAGAAAACCATTTTATATAATGCGTGTTTTCGACTATTAAAGGGCGAGCATGTTGGGTTAGTTGGGAAAAATGGAATTGGAAAATCAACATTGTTAAGGATTTTAACAGGAGAACTTATACATGATGACGGAAACATTGAATGGTTTCCACATGTGAAGGTAGGTTTTTTACAGCAGCATATGGATTTACAAGAGGGGATAACAATTGAAGGATACTTACAAAGTGCATTTTCTAGTTTGTATGGGATTGAATGCGAAATGTTAAAAATTGCTGAAGAAATGAATGGAGCAGGAGAAGTAGAAAAACTGTTAGTAAAGTATGGAGAATTACAAACTATATTGGAAAGCTCTAATTTCTATCAAATTCATACAGAAATTGAAGAAGTAGCAATCGGTTTAGGTTTATTTGAAATAGGGTTGAAAAAGGATGTTTCAAAGTTAAGTGGAGGACAGCGAACAAAGTTATTACTTGGGAAGCTTCTTTTAGAAAAAGCTGATGTTTTATTGCTAGATGAGCCAACAAATTATTTAGATACAGCCCATATAGAATGGTTGCAATCGTATTTGAGACTGTATGAAAAAGCTTATGTGATCATTTCGCATGACGAAGTATTTTTGAACAGTATTACGAATGTTATTTATCATCTAGAAGAACGGAAAGTGAAGCGATACGTAGGAAATTATGAAAAATTTGTGCAAAGTTATCAATTGCAAAGGAAACAATTACAATCGGCGCGTGCGAAACAGCAAAAAGAAATTGCTCAGTTAGAAACATTTATTCAAAAAAATAAAATTCGAAAAGCGAAACAGGCCAAAAGTCGAGAGAAAGTATTGGAGAAAATGCAAAGGGTTGAAAAGGTTAATCATGTACCTCGATCCCGTTTTGATTTCAATGTTTATGAGGAGCCAGTTAGTCGCATATTACAGGCTGAAAAACTAAGGATAGGATATAGTTCTCCGTTATGTCCAGAATTGAATTTGCAAGTAAAAAAAGGAGAAAAGATAGCGATTGTTGGTCATAATGGAATTGGAAAAACGACAATGTTAAAAACGTTATTAGGTCAAATAAAGCCGCTAAGCGGTTCAATTTCTGTTGGAGAACGAGTAAATCCTGCTTATTTTGCGCAGGAGGAGTTTGCTTCAGAAACAACACCATTAGAAAAAATTTGGGCAGAACGACCAGATATGACAAAGAAAGAAGTACGCCAAGCATTAGCGAAGTGTGGATTGAAAGAAGAACATGTATTAAAACCTATTCGTTTATTAAGCGGCGGGGAACAAACGAAAGTACGTTTATGTGAACTTATCGTAACGAAAAGCAATGTTTTAATTTTAGATGAACCGACTAATCATTTGGATACAGAAACAAAGAAGTCTTTGCAGGAAGCGTTACAACAATATAAAGGAACAGTTTTACTTGTCTCACATGAGCCTTCTTTCTATGAAGCATGGATAACAAAAGTATGGAATATAGAAGAATGGGACGCTGAACGATAGGAATAAAGAAAAGGCATTAGCTTGTATAAGCTAATGCCTTTTCTTTGTGATTAACATGATTTTCGAGAACTCTTACATGAGAATTGTATGAAGAAGCACTCTTATGGTGCGCTTATAAGCGTGCTTTTTCTTATGTTATGTTTATATTTAGATGCCTTTCCCTAACAGGCGACTATCTTTCTTTATATATATAGATAGTTTGAAATGGAATAAAAATAATTCCTATATGTAAAGGATAATGTGATTAGTATAGGAAGACAATAGAACTTAAAGGGAATTCATGTAAAATTCAGATGAACTTCACATGAACTTCATATTAGAAACTAAGTATAATTATAATAGGTTATTGTAATATCAATTTGTGATTTTTCATAAAATTAAAAGTTTGAATTTAGGATAGAGCACTTAAACCTAAATTCAAACTTTAATGAAATAATTAATGGAGGTTACGCTTAGTTTTCGCTAATGGATGCATTTACAAGTTCGGCGGGAGTGCCTGTTCCTACCCCTCCGATTGTAACGGATCCATCAGGAGGAATTTCACCATTCCATCCTGCATTCGTAATTACGTAATGATTATTTATTTTACTACTAATTTTAGAATCCCAAACTTGTGTTAAATTTCCGTTATAATCAAATTCTAATTTCCAGTTTTTAATAGAGGTCGTTCCACTATTTTTAATTACAATCGAGAAGTTGTAACCACTTCCCCAATTTGAAGTGACTGAAAAGGTAGCATTCCCATTTCCAGCAGGAGGTGTTGTGTTAGTATCGTCTGTTTTTACAATAATAGAAGTAGGCTGTGATTTATTCCCAGCAGCATCCTTTGCTATTACTGAAAATGTGTATTCTGTATTAGATTTTAAGTTTTTAATTGTAATGCTATTTGTTGTTGTGACCCATTTCTCTTCTCCGGCAGTAATTTCATATTCCGTAACTCCTACGTTATCAGTAGATGCAGTCCAGTTTAATTGAACGGAGTTTGAATTTTTATTTGTAACAGCAATATTTTTTACGTTTGTTGGGGGCTCAGTATCTTTTTGAGTAATAGGTCCACCAAGTAATTCTTTTACTAACGTATCAAGCAATTTTGGTCCACTGCAACTATATTTTGGACTTGTACGGCAATCCCCGCTTAGTTCCCAAAACATTGCGCCACTTAGACCCTTTGTCTTTATATAGTCTGTTTTATATTTCATAGATTCGTTGTCATCATAGCTAATAAACGTGCCTGTAGTCGCATTATATAAATAAGGTACTTTCACTACATCGTTCCAGTGGCGAACAAAACCATTTTTATTAACATAATTAGCTGCTAAATCACCATAATCGTACACACCTGTGTCACCGGTAGAATAATCATCCCAAGTACCTTTAGAAGCGAGCTTTCCGTCACTACCTGGTTTACAAGGTTGGTATTGCCCATTATTTTCTTTTCCGCAATTTTTCCATCCACGTCCGTAAAAAGGTACACCTAATACGAGTTTATCCGCTGGAACCCCTTCATTTGTATAAATGTCTATCGCACCATCTACATAAAATTTTGTATCCGCTGTTGGGTCATTTGGATCTTTGTATAGTGCTGCATTATGGTTAGAAGTAGCTTCCCATCCACCGTGGAAATCATATGTCATAATATTAATCCAATCAAGTATTTGAGAGATCTTCTTTAGCTCTGTATGATCCGCATAACGTTGGCTTGCACCTGATGCGATTGTTAGTAAATATTGTTTCCCATCTTCTGCAGTAGCTTTCGTTAATGCATTTCGAACATCTTGAAGGAGTAGGGTAAAGTTTTGCTTATCTTCAGGACGATAACTACCACCAGGAATCGTTTCAACGCCCGGATATTCCCAATCTAAATCAACGCCGTCAAATCCATATTCACGAAGAAAAGCTACTGTAGATTCAGCGAATACTTTTCTTGTTTTTTCATCAGCTGCCATATCAGAAAAGCGGTTAGACCAAGTCCAGCCACCAACTGAAATAATTGTTTTTAAGTGAGGATACTTAGCTTTTAATCGTTTCAGTTCTCCGAAATTTCCACAACGGGCGTATTTATCACAATCTTCCCAAGTTGTACCTGATCCCGGATAAGATTTTGTGACATCAGCCCATGGTTCACCGAGTACGAGAGTGCCATTAGGAACCTCTTTATTTTGCAGTGGTACACCAGACTCTTTACAGTTCCACGTTTGTTTATTTGGATTATCGGGGTGAGTAGAAGGGTTTCCATGTTTTCCATTCCAGCAAATATCAGCGAAAGCATAGTTTAAATGAGTTAGCTTTGATGCATCAATGTCTGCAACTTGATAATTACGCCCGTAAATACCCCATGAAGGAAAATACCCAACAATTTTTTGACCTTGCTTTGGTGAATCTGCTAATGCAACATTTGGAGTAATAAAGTTTGTGAGAAAAAGAGGTAAGAAGAGTAGTAGGGATAGTAATAGCAGTGTGAATTTTTTGGAGCTCATAGTCATTTCTCCTTTCAAAATAAAAGATATATTTAAAGGCATGCGCCAGTAAACCAAAGTGAATCTAGACGTATGAAACGTCTAGATAAAGTGAAACTTTAATCAGTGGGGGGCTTCATCCCCCACTGATTATCAGCCCTCACCAATCGGACTTTTATGGGCAGTTGATCCCCCGCCTAACTTCTTTGCTTTCGCTAAATTTTGAGGTGGGGGTCTTACTGCCCATTAAAGCGGGATAAAAATGATCAGACATCACGAAGTCTATACAAGGGAGCTGGGGGTGATTAAATCGTAGCAAATGTAAGATTTAGTGTAAACGCTTTATTTGATTCAAAAAGATTTTCTCAATATGAAATGGCTCTAACACAGACTACACATGGAAATAAAATATTGATTAGGGAGGAAAAGGCTCCTTGTAATTAAATTTGAGAAAAAATTGTATGAAGTCAATTTGGAATAGCGTAGCAAGATGAGAAAATATCATGTAAAATAATAGTAAAAATATGTAAAGGAGCGAATGGTGTGGATGTCTTTTTGAACATTGCTGAAGAAAAAATTCGACAAGCAATACGGAATGGAGACCTTGATCATATTCCGGGAAAAGGAAAACCACTACAATTAGAAGACCTTTCAATGGTACCTCCAGAACTTAGAATGAGTTATAAAATCTTAAAAAATGCGGGTATGATTCCACCAGAAATGGAACTACAAAAAGATATATTAAAAATAGAAGATTTAATTGCATGCTGTTATGATGAAGTAGAGAGAAAAGAATTACAAGAAGAGTTAACGGCAAAAACGCTGCGTTTTCAGCAGGTAATGGAAAAGAGAAAGATTAAAGAGAGTTCAGCTTTTCGTATGTATCAGGATAAAGTATTTCGTAAATTACGCTAAGAGGGATAAGATGAATACATTTAAAACGATAGAAGCGTTAGCGACATATATTGAAGAACAACAATTAGTACTTCTGTTTATTAAAACAGAAAATTGTGGTGTTTGTGATGTTATGTTAAGAAAAGTAAATTGCGTATTAGAGAATTATGATTACGTAGAGAAAGTAGAAATATTACTACAAGACATGCAAGAGATCGCAGGGCGATATGCAGTATTTACAGGGCCAACAGTTTTATTATTTTATAATGGAAAAGAGATCCTTCGTGAATCGCGCTTCATTTCACTTGAAAATTTAGAGAGAACCATTCAATTATTCGAAGATTAAGGGAGGCTTTTATATGGAATTTATTATTGTCATACTATTATTTGTTGTAGTTGGAACGATCGTAACGGCAGTTCGATCAAACAAAAAGAAGGTAAATCTTACGAAACAAAATAACATTCATAATTCATCTAACAACTCATCACCATTATTTTTCTTTGCTGGATCTGATAATGATAGCTCGCATGGAGGTTCACATGATTGTGGAGGATCTTTCGGTGGAGATAGCGGAGGCAGCTGTGATGGCGGCGGAGGTGGCGGTGATTGATGAAAATGCGCCTTATATAGGCGTATTTCTTTTTAAACAAACGTTTGATTAGTTGGCTTACATATGCATAAAAACAGTTAAACAAACGTTTGATTAATATTTTTAACGTACTAAGGGGAATAGAAATGAAAAGGGAACCGAAAGTGAAAAATAAGGGGAAAGTAGTGTTATTTTTATTAGCTGCGGGAGGCGTATTTCTTGTTAAATTAGGATTTAAAATTGGAATAATACATATGATTCGAACGTGGTTTGAAAGTACGTTTTCTTAAATAAGGAATATAGCCTCTTGTAATAGAGGTTTTTAATTTGTTATTATTAGACTGAACGGTCGGTTTAAAGAGGTGTAAATATGAGAAGAAGTGCAGAAGAGATAAAGAAAGAAATTGCATATAAAGCAGAAAGTCTGTTTTCACAGAAGGGTTATGCAGCTACATCTATGGAAGAGATTTGTGAAATTACAGAGCGAAGTAAAGGAAGCATTTATTATCACTTTAAAAGTAAAGAAGAATTATTTTTATTTGTAGTAAAACAGCATACGTATGATTGGCTTGAAAAATGGAATGAAAAAGAGAAGTTGTATAGTACGAATACTGAAAAACTATATGGTCTCGCGGAATATCATGTCGAGGACATACAGCAACCAATTTCAAATGCAATAGAGGAATTCTCTATGAGCCAAGTTGTAAGTAAAGAGATTTTGGATGAACTATTGGCTTTAACTAGAGAATCATATGTTATGTTTGAGAAACTAATTGAAGCAGGTATACAGTCTGGAGAGTTTCGTGAAGATAATACGCGCGACCTTATGTATATTGTGAATGGATTATTATCAGGGCTTGGAGTACTTTACTACGAGTTAGATTATAAAGAGCTGCAACGTATTTATAAAAAGGCAATAGATGTATTGTTAAAAGGAATGGCAGCTGAATAATAAGTCAGTTGCTTTTCTTACAAAATAAATTAGACCGAACGGTCGGTTTATGAAAGGGGAATGAAAATGAACGCTTTATTTAAAAACCGAGCATTTATGCTCGTTATGGCATCTGATATTTTACAACAATTTGCAATTTGGATCAGAAATATGGCTCTTTTATATTTCATAATGGAACGAACGAATAATGATCCAGTTTCCGTTTCATTGTTATCGGTTATGGAATATGCACCTATTTTTATTTTTTCGTTTATCGGTGGTGCGCTAGCTGATCGCTGGAATCCGAAAAGAACGATGGTTGCTGGAGATGTATTAAGCGTACTGTCTATTATAGGGATTGTCTTGTTGTTAAAGCTGGATTATTGGCAGGCTATATTTTTTGCAACACTCATTTCCGCGATTGTAGGCCAATTTTCTCAGCCATCATCTTCGCGTATATTTAAGCGCTACGTAAAAGAAGAGCAGGTAGCAAATGCGATTGCATTTAACCAAACATTACAGTCATTATTTATGATTTTTGGACCAGTGGTAGGATCGCTTGTGTATACACAACTTGGTTTATTTACGTCACTATATAGCTTAATCATTTTATTTTTGTTATCTGCTATTGCTCTTTCGTTTTTACCAAAATGGGTGGAACAAGAGCAAGTGGCGAGAGATTCATTAAAAAATGATATAAAAGAAGGATGGAAATACGTTCTTCATACGAAAAATTTACGTATGATTACGATCAATTTCACCGTTATGGGCTTAGCTGTTGGACTAACGAATCCATTAGAGGTATTTCTTGTAATAGAGCGCCTTGGAATGGAAAAGGAAGCAGTTCAATATTTAGCCGCAGCTGATGGGATAGGTATGTTAATCGGTGGTATTGTTGCTGCAGTTTTCGCTTCAAAAGTGAACCCGAAAAAGATGTTTGTATTCGGTATGAGCATATTAGCAATGTCATTTTTAGTAGAAGGGCTATCTACATCATTTTGGATTACTAGTTTCATGAGGTTTGGAACAGGTATTTGTTTAGCTTGTGTTAATATCGTTGTCGGTACGCTTATGATTCAACTTGTACCAGAAAATATGATTGGAAGAGTAAATGGAACAATTTTACCACTGTTTATGGGGGCAATGTTAATCGGAACTTCACTAGCTGGAGGATTGAAGGAGATGACCTCACTAGTTACTGTATTTTGTATAGCAATGGCACTTATTTTATTTGCGATAGGGCCAGTTCTACGCATGCAAATAAATAAAGAAGATGTCGCTAATAAAGAGGAACTAACAAATTCGTTAGCTTCGAAATAATCATTGTAAGGGAGCAGGATTACTCCCTTTTCTTGTGGCAATCTTTTGACAATGACATGCCCCAACTATATACTGATGATGTAAAAACGAGTTTACAGGTTAGGAGAAATGGTGTGAAAAATCAAATCTATGAATTACGCACTGAAAACAATATTTCACAAGGTGCATTGGCTGATAAGTGTAAAGTTTCTAGACAGACGATAAATGCAATTGAGAATAATAAATATGATCCAAGCTTAGCGTTAGCATTCCGTTTAGCTGAAGTATTAGGAACAACTGTTGATAAACTATTTTTGTATAAGTTGTAGGGGGAGTAGTTGTTGGGGAAAGAGAAAATAAGCTTTGTAGTTACGGCATTAGTAGCTATAAGTACGTTAGTGTTTGCACTTTATTATTGGTTAACTGAACTTCAAGTAAACTGGTATGCACTATTTATGTGTAGCATCGCATTACATTATATGTTTAAAAGTTTGGCATCGCATAATGTGGAAGGGACAACGGAGGAGAAAGAAGATGTAGAAAAACATGTATTAAAAATAAGTGCAAATGTTACGTATTATGTACTTGTTGTATTAATTTTTGGTTTGTTTTTCGCATCGGTAGGTTTTAATAAATGGATTGATTTTCATAACATACCGCTTTTGTTTGCGTTATGCGCTGCGATAGTTGTAAAGCCGGCTGTAGAATTTTTAATTGTAAGACGTTATCGCTAAAAATAAAGAAAAGATCCTCTTCTCATGAGAAGAGGATCTTTTTCTTATAGCGTTTTAGTTTTTGGACTAGGTGGTGTAACGGATGTATCATTTTCGGGAACTCTAGTTAGTAAGAATCCACCGATAACGAACAGTACAATAATACTAAGGACACCAGCGTTGGTTTTTCCTGTTAATTGCGTTGTAACACCGACTAATACTGGACCCATAATTGCCGCGAATTTACCAAAGATATTATAAAATCCGAAGAATTCATTTGCAGATTCTTTTGGTACTAGTTTTGCAAAATAGGACCGACTAAGTGCTTGAATACCACCTTGAGAAGTGGCAACTAACATTGCTAAAATCCAGAAATCGAGTGTCGTTTTTAAGAAATAAGCATATATGCAGATAATGATATAAATAATAATACCGACGTATAGCATTTTTTTACCTGTAAATGTTTCTGATAACTTTCCGTATAATAAGGCGAATGGACAAGCAACAATTTGTGTGACAAATAAGATGATTAATAGATTCGTTGCACTAATACCGAGATCTGTTCCGTAAGCGGTAGACATAGTAATAATTGTATCGACCCCGTCAATGTAGAAGAAGTAAGCGATTAGGAACATAAATACAGTTTTATATTCTTTAATATTTTTAAAAGTATCAGCAAGGCGTTTGAAGCTCATTGCAATTGGTCTTGGATGACGTTCAATATAATGTGTTTGCTCTACATTTTTTAGCATTGGAATTGTAAATAATCCCCACCAAAGAGCTGTTATTGCGAACGAAATTTGACTAGCAATGCCGACTGATAAAGGGATAGTTCCTTTTTGAGCAAGAATAATAAGAGCGATACAACCGATAAAAGGAATTGTGCTTCCAATATAACCTAATGCAAAGCCTCTTGTAGAAATTCGGTCCATTCTATCTTTAGAGGTAACATCTACTAAAAATGCATCATAAAAAATGTTTGCTCCCGCAAAACCGACTAATGCGAGCATATAGCAGCCTAGTAATAAGTACCACTGAGATGTTGGGACGACTGCTAGCATACTTGTAAATACAATACCGAGTCCGAAGAAGAATGTGAAAAATCGTTTTTTAAATCCTTTATAATCAGCAACTGTGCCGAGAATAGGAGCAAGTATAGAAATTAAAAGTGTAGCGAAAGAGTTTGCATATCCCCAATATGCTGTTGAAGTTGCACCAGATAGTCCAGCTTCTTTTGCAGCTGCTTTAAAGTAAATTGGGAATAATGCAGTTGTAATGACGAGCGAATATACCGAATTCGCCCAATCGTATAATATCCAGCTTTTTTCTTGTCTGGACATTTTTTTCATATAATGTTCCCCCTTAAATTGTTCTACTAACAGTGTACAAAAATAAAAATTATAAAAAGAGAAACAGTGATGATTTTTACATAACTTTTACATATATACACAGTTCTTTACAATTGAAGTAAATCCTCTGCAATTGATCCGTCTGTTTCACCTAAGTGTAAACCGAGTAGTCTAGCGATAGTTGGACCTTCATCAATAAGTCTCATGTACGGGATGGTAACGCCGCTTTTTATCCCTTTCCCAGCAGCGATAAAAATTGTTTCATAGTTAGGTTTTGTTGGAGAGTATCCATGCGTACCAAATGTATATTTTTTACTAGGCGTAACGTCTTTTTCATTAATCTCTTTTATAAAATCTCCTGTATAGTTTTCAGTGAAATAATACTCTTCTCGCGCTTCTAACATAAATAAACAATTACCATCGGCACCGCAGTCTTTTGCAGCTTCATCATGAAGCATAAATTCAATACCGTTTTGTTTATTTTGAAGTAGTTCTTCAAGTAGTAGTTGTACTTTTCGAATTGTATCTGTATCATTTTTGTCTTTCACATATACATAGGCAGAGCCGTCGCAACTTTGGCAATAGGCCTTCCAGTCTATTAATTTTCCTTTTGAGTTTATAGATATAAGCCCTTTTTGATGAAATAGTACATTTAATTGAATGGCTTTGTTTTCACTTAAAGCGCTATGATCACCAAGAGCGATAATTGTACTCTCTTCGTATAGATTACTGTCTTTTAAAGCTTGAATAATTTTCCCTAGCCGTTCATCATGTCTATGAATTGCGGCTATTGTTTCTTTGGATTCAAAGCCGTAATAGTGTCTTTGGGTGTCTAAATCGGTGAAGTGTACAAACATGACATTCGGCTTTTTCGTCTGAATTGTATGCACAGCGGAAGCGAGTACGAAATCATCGAGTTCAGGCTGTGATAAGCCATTTCGTATATGACCAAAACGCTGATTCAAATCTAATTGATATAGCGGGCTACCGCTAAATAATGAAACTAAAATTTGATTTTGCCACGGTCTATTTGGAAAAATTTCAGGTAAATTGTAATCAATATTTGCTCTGCCGGTAACAGGCCATAGAAGGGCAGCTGTCGTTAAATTTGCTTTACGTGCTTCATCGTATAACGTTGTTCCTTTAATGGATTTTCGGTACCAATGCCAATCTGGTGAATCACGTCCAGGTTGAAGTAACGTATTGCTAACTACGCCATGTTTATTAGGATAGTTTCCAGTAACGATTGTTGAGTGGCTTGGATATGTTACAGAAGGATAAATAGGTTCAACTTTTTTCGCAATCGCGCCCTTGTTTATTAATGTTTGGAAATTAGGAAGTTTTTGTAATATAGGAAAATCTAAAGCTGATAAGCAATCGAAAGATAAAATAATGACATGATTTGTTAATGCTTTATCCATAAAGTTCCCTCCTGATTATATAAAACCTATTCTTATATATTACTATTAATACCTAGTAATAAAAATATATTTCTAGGTAAAAATTTATTATTTATTTTCAGAAAAATTAAACATATAATTAAGTATAAGGAAATGAATGGAAGGAGGGAATACTATGGATTGGCTAGATGGATTTAGTATCTTTTACATCATTGGCGGAATTACGATTATCCTTGTATTTGCTATTTCGTATTTACTAAAGAAACGGTTTCCAAACAAACAGTTCGATATTATATTTGCACTTAGTTTAATACTTCTTTGCTTAGCATCCTTTCCCGTCACAATGATGGTTATTGGTGGATGGGAAGGAATGGGATATGGATTTATTGGTTTCTTCGTTCTACTTGGTACACTTATCGGTATGATTGCACATCAACTTGTAAAAATCTCGCGAAAGAGCTACGTATAAAACTGCAGAAAATGAAAAGAATATATAAAAATGAGAAAATTAGCTATTGTTTAAAAAAAGAATTTGTATTATGATAATCAACAAATTTATTTCGTTATAACGATGAAAAAGGACTAGTACATGTTCAACCTTTTTAGCAGAGAGAGAATCCGCCAGGCTGAAAGATTCTTAAAAAGGCGATATGGAACCTACCTTTGAGTTCTGCATATGCAGCGGGAAATTCCCGTTATCAAAAAGAGAGCATATACAATTTTTGTGTATGAATCAGGGTGGTAACGCCGGCAAAGCTCGGTCCCTATTTAGGGGCGCGGGCTTTTTTGTATTTTCTAAAAGGAGGAAGACTGACTATGGCAAAAGAACAAGTGCAAGCCATTACGAAGATGGAAGAGGACTTTACGCAGTGGTATACCGATATTGTAAAAAAAGCTGAACTTGTTGACTATTCAAGTGTAAAAGGGTGTATGATTCTGCGTCCGTACGGTTATGCCTTATGGGAGAATATGCAGAAAGTGATGGATGAAAAGTTAAAGGAAACTGGTCATGAAAATGTGTATATGCCAATGTTTATTCCAGAAAGTTTATTGCAAAAAGAGAAGGATCATGTTGAAGGATTTGCTCCTGAAGTAGCATGGGTTACGCATGGCGGGGATGAAAAGTTAGCGGAAAGACTTTGTGTACGTCCTACATCGGAAACCTTATTCTGTGAGCATTTCTCAAAGATTGTTCAATCATATAATGATTTGCCAAAGTTATATAATCAGTGGTGTTCAGTAGTTCGTTGGGAGAAAACAACGAGACCATTCCTTCGTACAACGGAATTCTTATGGCAAGAGGGTCATACAATTCATGAAACAGCAGAAGAATCGCAAGCTGAAACGTTACATATTTTAAATCTATATGCTTCTTTCTGTGAAGATTACTTAGCGATACCAGTAATTAAAGGGCAAAAAACAGAAAAAGAAAAGTTTGCGGGAGCAAAGGCAACTTATACGATCGAAAGTTTAATGCATGATGGGAAAGCACTTCAAACAGGAACATCTCATAACTTTGGAACGAATTTCTCTGAAGCATTTGATATTAAGTTTTTAGATCGTAACGGTAAGTGGCAATATGTACACCAGACTTCGTGGGGTGTATCAACGAGAATGATAGGTGGACTTATTATGGTCCATAGTGATAATAACGGACTTGTAATGCCGCCAAAAGTCGCTCCAGTACAAGTTGTTATTGTACCTATTGCTCAGCATAAAGAAGGTGTGTTAGAAAAAGCAACAGAGTTACAAGGACGTATTCAGAAGGTTGCGCGTGTAAAAATAGATGCTAGCAATAAAACACCGGGCTGGAAATTTAATGAGTATGAAATGAAGGGAATTCCAATTCGATTAGAAGTTGGTCCTAAAGATATTGAAAAGAATCAAGTTGTACTTGTAAGAAGAGATACGAAAGAAAAAGAATTTATATCAATGGATCAATTAGAAGAACGCATTCCATCATTACTTGAGGAAATTCATCATTCTTTATTTAATAAAGCAAAAGTATTTCGCGATGAGAATACGTATAGTGTGACGAATTTCGAAGAGATGAAAAAAGCAGCTGATGAAAAGCAAGGGTTTATTAAGGCGATGTGGTGTGGAGAACTAGCTTGTGAAGAGAAATTAAAAGAAGAAGTTGGAGTATCTTCACGTTGTATGCCTTTTGAGCAAGAACATTTAGCTGACGAATGTATTTGCTGTAGTAAAGAAGCAAAGCACATGGTCTATTGGGGAAAAGCATATTAATACTCTTTCTTATAGATGCCAAAAGGACTTTGGGTTGCATAATAAACTGCAATCCAAAGCCCTTTTTAGTTTTATATTGGTTTCATGTATTTTTTAGATGGAAGGATGTTGGTCTTTATTTTGCATTTTTACGGCGAATAAACAATAACATACCAATTAGGAATGTTGAAAGTCCTATTAAAATAGATGCAGGATAATGCGCTGCAGTATTAGGTAACTTATCACCTTGTTTTGTCGCATTATCTTTTACGTTACCACCTTGTGAACTGCTATCCCCTTTAACTCGATTGCCATCTTGGGAGCCTTTGCCATCTTGCAAACTGCTATCGCCCTTAACTCGATTGCCACCAGAACCGTTGC
>NZ_QOZX01000020.1:0-64116 GCF_008368895.1 Bacillus sp. BB081 | reverse complement strand
TATTATGAAATATAAAATTTATTTTCCTCTGATAATTTAGAAAAATATAAAAATATTTATTTTCAACACTTTAGTAAGGATAATCAGCAATATGAAACGTTTACAAAGGTATATTTTTAACAGGAAATTTTAATAAAATAGAAATATAAATATACAAAAAATATATTTGTGTGTATAATATGAATTGTTAGAACATATATATATTTCTTTTTGTTTGAAAATGAAAGGGCTAACATTTTTGTGGAGGGTGGAAGTATGAAAAAAAAGATGCCAGTTTTTGTAGTATCAACAGTAGCGATGAGCATGATGTTAGGGGCATGTAGCTACCAAAAAGATGAACCGCAAGCGAACGCAAAAGGGGATAGCGGGAAAAGCGGTGCGAAGCAAGTTATTAATCTAACAGAAGTGTCTGAAATTCCGACAATGGATACAACACTTGCCTCGGATGCTGCTTCTTCAAAAGTTATGAATAATACGATGGAGGGGCTATATCGACTTGGGAAAGGCGATAAGTTAGTTCCAGGTGTAGCGAAATCCCATACGAAATCTGAAGATGGTAAAAAATATACATTTAAAGATTTTGTATATGCATGGCAAAGAGCTGTTAACCCTGATACGGCAGCGAAATCAGGATATATCATGCTAGATGTGAAAAATGCAGAGAAAATTAATAAAAGAGAGCTATCACCAGATCAATTAGGTGTAAAAGCGATAGATGATTATACATTAGAAGTTGAATTGGATAATCCAGTTCCATATTTTCTTGATTTAACGGTGTATCCACTATTTTTCCCATTAAATGAGAAGTATATGAAAGAACAGGGAGAAAAATTTGGTTTGGAAGCAAATACAACTTTGTATAACGGTCCATTTGTATTAAATGAATGGAAACATGAACAAAGTTTCCAATTAAAGAAAAATCCAAGTTATTGGGATCAAAAAGAAGTGAAATTAGAAGAAGTTAATTTTAATGTTGTAAAAGATACAGGAGCAGCTGTTAATTTGTATAATACGAATGCGATTGACAGAGTTGGTTTATCAGCAGAATTAGTTGATAAGTATAAAGGGCAAAAAGATTTTAAAACAATTAATGATCCAACTGTGTTCTTCTTGCGTTTTAATCAAAAAAATCCAGCGTTAGCTAACAAAAATATTCGTAAGGCTATTTCTAGTGCATACGATCGAGATGGTATTGGTGAGGTTATTTTAAATAATGGTTCTAAGGGAGCTTATGGTTTAGTACCATCTGATTTTGTTAAGGGACCAGATAAGCAGGATTTCAGAAAAGAAAATGGAAAACTTTCAAAAGTAGATGTGAAGGAAGCTAAAAAATTCTGGGAAGCAGGAAAGAAAGAATTAGGTAAGGATAAAATAGAACTAGAATTTTTAAACTTTGATAATGAAGAATCTAAGAAAATTGGTGAGTATGTAAAGGGAGAATTAGAAAAGAATTTACCAGGTCTAACAGTAACGATTAAGATGCAACCATTTGCACAAAAATTAAAACTTGAAGATAGTGGACAGTTTGATATTTCGTTTACTGGATGGGGACCTGATTTCCCTGATGCAATCACATTCCTTGATATGTTTATAACAGATGGTTCACAAAATAAAATGAGTTATTCTAATGCCCAGTATGATGGTCTTATTAAAAAGGCAAAGCAAGAAGGTTCAGATGTAAAAGGACGTTGGAATGACCTGTTAAAAGCGGAAAAAATCTTATTTGAGGATGCAGCAATTGCACCAGTATTCCAACGCGGTAGATCTATATTAGAAAGAGAAACAATTAAAGATGTATATATCCACAAATATGGCGGCGAATTAAGCTTTAAGTGGGCATCTGTAGAAAAATAAAAAAAGCAGGCTAACCGCCTGCTTTTTTTAATACGTACGTTTCTTATAAATACCTTTCCCGCCAACTTGATTCCAGCCGGATTGAACATCCAAGCTTTTATTAACAAACTTCATTTTTTCTTTCCCGCCAAAGAGTTTTTCACCAATGCTATTTGTAATGACGCCAATCAATGCTGTGATTCCGATGATGAGGGCAGCAACAGTGACAAAATCAATAAAAAAAGCAATCATTTGCAAATTCCCCCTTTGCCTGTCTGTATGTTTATTGTATGAGATAAAAGATAAAAAAGAAAGAAATGTCAGAAAAATAATTGATTTATTTTAGAAATCGTATAGACATGGATGAGGATGTTTGTTAAAATGAGAACAAGCGTTCCTTTTAATTCTCACTTGTATAGTCTTACATTTCTTAATTGATTTATGAAGAAAAGGTAAGAAAACGTTCTCTTTTTCATAGAGAAGATTATGGGGAAATAACTGTATATCACATGAAAAATCTATGACAAGCCAGTATTAAGAGGGTTGAAGATTATTGTTAAATTACAGCTGAAGTGAGTTTGATCATGTTACATAGCAGTGGAATACACGGAAGAGTTTTCTCAATTAGAAGGAAATTTACTGTATATTTCTTGCAAAATCTATTGTATAATGATTATAGAAGTTACTTATTAAAAGTAATTGTTGTTTGCTCAAAGTTGTTGCTTACATGAAATGAGATTTTTTGCACTTTGTTATAAGACAAGGTATCGTAAAAAATTGCTGAATTTAGAAATTTAAACTGTAATTAGTACAGAATTTGTACTCTTTAAGGAGAGTGAGCTTTGTATGGTAACATTATATAGTTCTCCAAGCTGTACGTCTTGTAGAAAGGCGAAATTATGGCTAGAGGAAAATCATATTCCTTATACAGAACGTAATATTTTCTCAGATCCATTAACGATTGAGGAAATTAAAGAGATTTTACGTATGACAGAAAGCGGAACGGATGAGATTATTTCTACTCGTTCGAAAGTTTTCCAAGAATTAAATGTAAACTTAGAGTCTTTACCACTTCAAGATTTATATAAGATGATTCGTGACTATCCAGGGATTTTACGTCGTCCAATTATGATTGACGAGAAGCGCCTTCAAGTAGGTTACAATGAAGACGAAATCCGCCGTTTCTTACCACGTACAGTAAGAACGTTTCAATTACGTGAAGCACAGCGTCTTGTAAATTAATTATAATAATATGAAAACCTTCTACCTATTATATAGTAGAAGGTTTTTTTTAATGTTTCACATTTCGTAATCGAACTTGTTGCACGATAATACCGATGCATAGAACAGTGAAAATGAATAAGAAAGGCATGCTTGTGGTGAAATTTGGATTATTATGAAAGAACGTTGCAAGCCTGTCTTCATGTGTAACCATTTTTCCTGCTGTATAGGCGAGAATCGCTGCTCCGCAATAAATGAGGAATGGAAAGCGTTCCATAAGTATTAAAATAAGTTTGCTGCCCCAAATAATAATCGGGATAGAAATGAGTAAGCCGATTATTACGAGTAAAAATCTTCCGTGAGCTGCACCTGCAATGGCAATAACGTTGTCAAACCCCATAACGAGATCCGCGAATACAATTGTACGCACAGCTTGAAATAAAGTTGTTTTCCCCTGAATAGCAGAAAGATCGTTGCTATTATCAGTTAGTAAATTTACTGCAATTAATGTAAGTAAAACGCCCCCGATAAGTTGTAGAAATGGAATGTCGAGTAAATAGACAGCTAGTATAGTAAGGATAATTCTTAGTACGATTGCTAAAAGAGTACCAATCAAAATGGCTTTATTTCGTTTCGATTCAGGTAAATTTCGGCTAGCTAGTGCGATGACGATTGCGTTGTCACCACCTAATACAACATCGATACCGACAATCATTAGTACAGATGTTAAAAACTCTAAGTCCATTCGTCTGCCTCCATTTATGATGTTTTAATAAGCGAACTGTATGTATGTGGTGAAGAGAGAGACTAAATAATCTTCTCTAATAAAAGTTTCACTTTATTACAGTGTACGGGGGAGGGTGGAAATGTATGTCCAAATTTTTCATGAGTGAGAAATCGCTATAATGATATATTTGTGTAGATGGTCGAATAAAGATAGGCATATAACTATTTTTGTAAAATAAATCGATTTTATTTCCATTCTGGAGAATCTTATCATAAAATGAGAGTACAAGAATCTATTGATTTGTCATATGAGTGGGGAATCCCTTCATAACAATTCTAAGCAGGAAGGGAGAGTTGTATTTTGGATATTGAAAGAATTAATGACCATACGATGAAATTTTTTATTACGTACATTGATATAGAGGATAGAGGGTTTAATCGTGAAGAAATTTGGTATGACCGCGAACGAAGTGAAGAGCTCTTTTGGGAGATGATGGACGAAGCTCGTGATCATGATGAGTTCTTTATTGATGGACCGTTATGGATTCAAGTGCAAGCAGTCGATAAAGGGATTGAAGTACTTGTAACGAAAGCAGAGCTTTCAAAGGATGGACAAAAGCTAGAACTACCAATAGGTGTAGATAAAATTATAGACATTCCTCTAGATGAAGGCATTGAATCATTATTCCAGCAAGAATTAGTGGAAGAGGTAGAGGAACAAGCAGGAACAAACTTTAACGAAGATGGTACGTTTGGATTTTTAATTAAATTTAATGATTTTGAAGATGTCATTTCATTAAGCCACCGTCTTATCTTTGAAGATATAAAAGATGAGCTGTATTCATTTGAGAACCGCTATTATGTATATGTGGAATTCGATGAAGTGCTACATGATGAAGAAGAAATTGATCGTATTTTAAGTATTGTTTTAGAATACGGAGAAGAATCAACTTTAACAATTCATCGTGTAAGTGAGTATGGGAAACAAATTGTGAAAGAGCATGCGCTTGAAACAATTCGCAATAATTTTCCTGCTAAAACGTAGGCCGATTTCTGTAGTATGAAATCGGCTTTTTATATGAAGAATAGGAAAGCTTTCTTAGTAAGGAGGTAAGAGATGAAAAATACGTTAAAGTTGATTTTCTTTGTTTTACTATTGTTCGCGTTATTTGTTTCGTTACGTATGTTTATTGATGTAGCATTTTATTCGGATGTAATTGGTATAAAAGATGTTTCGATTTTAGGTATTATTAGTATTTTATTTACGGTATCTGCATTTTTAATTGGCTGCGTTATTTTCTTAGAGAACCGTCATCCGTCTAAAACACTTACATGGCTCATTGTGTTAGGTATTTTTCCGGTATTTGGATTCTTCGCTTATTTATTATTTGGACAGAACTTTCGGAGGAAGAGAATGTTCCAAAAGAAGGCGTTGCTCGATGAACAAGCATTTTTACAATATAAAGGGCATGAAGATTACGAAGAACGGATTTTGCGCAATCATAAGCACCAAGAGCTGTTATTTCGTTTAGCGGACCGCTTAGGCGCTTTAAATATTTCATTTCAAACTGAAACGAGAACATTAACAAATGGAGATGAAACGTTTCAGGCCATTTTAGATGGATTAAAACGAGCGAAACACCACATTCATATGGAATATTACATTGTGCGTGATGATAAGCTTGGAACAGAAATTAAAGATATTTTAATACAGAAATCAAAAGAAGGTGTTGTCGTTCGTTTTTTATATGATGCGGTTGGAAGTTTTAGATTATCGAATTCATATATTGAAGAATTGAATGATGCAGGAGTAGAAATGATTCCGTTTTTCCCTGTGCGCTTTCCGATTTTAAACGATAAGATTAATTATCGAAACCACCGAAAAATCGTTATTATTGATGGAAATGAAGGATTTGTCGGTGGATTAAATATTGGTGATGAATATTTAGGGAAGGATAAATATTTCGGTTTTTGGCGAGACACGCATTTATATTTGCGTGGTGAAGCTGTTCAAAGCTTGCAACTTATTTTCCTTCAAGATTGGT
The DNA here is from genome assembly GCF_008368895.1 of Bacillus sp. BB081. Lineage (NCBI taxonomy): Bacteria > Bacillati > Bacillota > Bacilli > Caryophanales > Bacillaceae > Bacillus > Bacillus sp. BB081. The sequence goes on along the minus strand of NZ_QOZX01000020.1, from coordinate 58,291 downwards.
TTTATATGACTGGTGAGGCTGTGCTGGCCCCTGAATATTTACAAGCGAAAGCAGTTGAGGGTGATCATTGGGGAGGCGTACAGCTCGTTGCAGGTGGACCAGATAATAAATGGGAAACAATTAAACATTTATATTTTGCCATGATTTCTTCTGCACGGAAATCAATTTGGATTGCGACGCCGTATTTCATTCCAGATGATGATATTTTATCCGCATTAAAGGTAGCTGCACTTGCTGGTATTGATGTCCGTTTGTTAATGCCGAGTAAGCCTGATAAGCGCACCGTCTTTTACGCATCGAGATCGTACTTCCCAGAGCTATTAGATGCAGGGGTAAAGATATATGAATACGAAAAAGGCTTTCTTCATAGTAAAGTTGTCATTGTCGATTCTGATTTAGCTTCAATTGGGACTGCTAATATGGATATGAGAAGTTTTCATTTGAACTTTGAAGTAAATGCCTTTTTATATGATACAGACAGCATTCGAAAACTTGTTCAAGATTATAAAGAGGATATAGAAGAATCAAGTGAAATTCATGTCGATCGTTTTCATAAAAGGCGTCTTCATAGACGAATTGTTGAATCGACGTATCGATTATTATCACCTTTATTATAAAAAGAGATGTCCGAAATTGGGACATCTCTTTTTTAAAAGGAATTTGTAATAAATTGTAGAATATAAGGAGCTGAAAGGGTGTGATTCCGATGTTTATCGCCAAAAGAGAAAACGGAGAAAAAATTCATCTACTCTATCATCATGATGAAGAGCTTTTACATCGTATGCGTAAAATGGAAAGCTTCTTTTGCATAGCTTGCGGGAAGGAAGTGCAAATGAAATTAGGGAAACAAAAAAGTTGGCATTTTGCTCATAAGAAAATGGACGCGTGTCTTGCCTTTTATGAAGCAGAATCTATGTATCATATGCACGGTAAAGAATTGTTATATAGGTGGTTCAAACGTCAAAACTTTCCTGTGTATATAGAGCACTATCTTCCAGAAATTCAGCAACGACCAGATATTTTCATAGAGAGAGCAGGGAGAACAATTGCGATTGAATACCAATGCGCCAATCTTTCTATAGAGCAGCTGTACAAACGAACCTATTCGTATTGGCGAGCTGGTATACAGGTCATTTGGATCATTGGTGGAAATCAATTGAAAAGGCAATCAGCATATTGGATGAAATTCTCCTCACTTATGGCTTTCTCCTTACAATCTTATCCTCAGCCATTTCTTATTTTCTTCTGTTCGAAACAAAAATCATTTATGAAATGCGCGTTTCTCACTTCATTTTCTACAAGCGTCTCTTTCTCACATATTATCTATTTACCAACTGAAACGACTACTTTTGAAATGCTCTTTTCTCCCGTCTCTTTCCGAAAAGAAACATTAGGTGAGGAATGGAAAAAGCGAAAGAGCTATTTTCGGCAAAATGCTCTGCCGATTTGGAATTACAATCATAAGTCACTATTACGCCTCTTATATCAATGTAAATGTACCCCAGCAAATTTTCCTTCTGAAATTGGTGTGCCACTCCCGTCCTCATTTGTTTTTCAAACAAATCCATTTATATGGCAAGCTTTTCTATATATAAAGTGTATAGGTGAGCTTGCGGTAGGGGATTGTATTTCCCTTCAATATGTATGTAGTTATGTGAAAATGTATGTGAAAAGGCGCATGCTCCCGTACTTTTCACGGCATATATGGAAAGTAGCAGTTGCTGAATATATGACATTTTTATGTTATACAGGTGTATTGCAGAAAGTAGGGACTTATAAGTACCGGAAAAAAAGAGAGGTGGTTATGTTAAAAACAGAGGAGGAAGTTATGAAATATGATGAAATTTGCTTAGCGTATGCCTTATCTTTATTTGAGGCAAAGTACAACATGAGAGAAGGAAAAGGGGATATAATAAAGACTGATCGTGAAGGAATTACATAAGAAAAATCGAATTGTATGTAAGTAGAGATATTTAAAGGAGGGCTTAAAGGATGTCTGAACAAAACACAGCAAAAACATTACCAGATCGCAAAGAAATTGAAGAATCAAGTACGTGGCGATTAGAAGATATTTTCCAAACAGATGCAGAATGGGAAAAAGAATTCCAAGCTATTAAAGAGCTATTACCGAAGTTAACTGAATTTAAAGGGAAACTTGGTGACTCTGCGAACAATTTACTTGAAGCATTGCAATATGAAGACGAAATTTCAATGCGATTAGGTAAGCTATATACATATGCACATATGCGTTACGATCAAGATACAACAAACTCTGTGTATCAAGCGTTAAATGACCGCGCAACAAATTTATATTCACAAGTATCTAGTAGCACAGCATATATTGTGCCTGAAATTTTATCGATTTCAGAAGATACACTGCAAACATTCTTGACAGAAAATAGAGACTTAAGTGTATATGAACATGCATTAGAAGAAATTACGCGTCAACGCCCGCACGTATTATCTGAAGCGGAAGAGGCTCTATTAGCAGAAGCATCTGAAGTAATGAGTGCGTCAAGTAATACATTTGGTATGTTGAATAATGCGGATTTGAAATTCCCATCTATTAAAGGTGAGGATGGAGAAGAAGTGGAAATTACACACGGTCGTTACATTCAGTTTTTAGAAAGTGATGATCGTCGTGTGCGCGAAGATGCATTCAAAGCTGTATATGAAACGTACGGGAAATATAAGAACACATTTGCAAGCACGTTAAGCGGAGCTGTGAAACGTAATAATTTCAATGCGCGTGTTCGTAAATACGATTCTGCACGTCAAGCTGCATTAAGTAATAATAATATTCCTGAAGCGGTGTATGATCAACTTGTTGAATCTGTAAATGATAATTTACACTTGCTACATCGTTACATTGATATTCGTAAGCGTGCACTAGGACTTGATGAGCTTCATATGTATGATTTATATACACCACTTGTACCAGAAGTGAAAATGAACGTGAAGTATGAAGAAGCACAAGACATGTTATTAAAGTCTTTAAACGTACTTGGTGATGAGTATGTTGACATTTTAAAAGAAGCATATGAAAATCGCTGGGTAGATGTGTATGAGAATAAAGGAAAGCGAAGCGGAGCATATTCATCTGGTGCATATGGAACAAATCCGTATATTTTAATGAACTGGCATGATAATGTAAATAATTTATATACACTTGCTCATGAGTTCGGTCATTCCGTGCATAGTTACTATACAAGAAAGACGCAGCCGCACGTATACGGTGATTATTCAATCTTCGTTGCGGAAGTAGCATCAACTTGTAATGAAGCACTTCTAAACGATTATTTATTAAAAACGACAGAAGATAAGAAAGAGCGTCTATACTTATTAAATCATTATTTAGAAGGATTCCGTGGTACTGTATTCCGTCAAACGATGTTCGCAGAGTTTGAGCATATTATTCATAAGAAAGTACAAGAAGGACATGCGGTTACGCCAGACATGTTAACGGAGATCTACTATGATTTAAATAAGAAATATTTCGGTGATGCTTTAGTAATCGATGAAGAAATTGGTTTAGAGTGGTCTCGTATTCCGCACTTCTACTACAACTATTACGTATACCAATACGCAACAGGATTTAGTGCAGCAACGGCTTTGTCTAAACAAATTTTAGAAGAGGGGCAACCAGCAGTAGAACGTTACATTAATGAGTTCTTAAAAGCAGGGAGCTCAGATTATCCAATTGAAGTGCTGAAAAAAGCTGGAGTAGATATGGCATCTCCAGAACCGGTAAAAGAAGCGCTACAAGTATTTGAAGAGAAATTAAATGAATTAGAAGCATTATTATTTGAAGAGAAGTAATTGTAAAGACGAGGAATTTACCTCGTCTTTTTTTGTTTTAAATATTTTTGTCGATATTTGTCGAAAAAATAAGGTGAATTTCTTTCTTTTTTCTAAATTAGAAGGCAGTTTTACAGGTGATTTTTGTAGTTAAAAACCTTTAAATCGTTTTTTATGGTTGAAATAAGAGAGAGCGATGACAATGACTCCAAATAAAAGAGGGAAGGCAATAATTTTAGGAAAAGCTTGTAGTAGAGAGAGGATGTACAAGAAAAAAGAAACGATGACAGCTAGTAAGATAAGTAAAATATACGTTTTTTTCATACGGAACACCTCCAAAATAGCTTTTTTATAGCTTATTCAGAAATGAAAACGTTTAGAATGTGACAAAAGTGTGAAATTCGACAAAAGGGGTTGTCATCTGACGTCGAATCTTGTAATATAATAAGCGTGAACGAATTCACATACAAACATATACCCCTTTGTTTGAACGTGAAAATTTCTCCCATCCCCTTTAATATTTTTATAAGCCGTAAAGAAGAAGACCTGGTGTTTTACACCAGGTCTTTTTCTTTTGCTATCCATTTCCAATAACGTTCACATTTTACGTCAATCATTTGTACTTTTCGTTTCAGTTGTAATTTTTTCAGTTCACGCTCGATCTCTTGCTGCGAGCAGTCATATATAAATGCTACTTCTTTTGAAGATATAAATTGCGTTGCTTCTAGTAACACTTCTAAAGGTGGTAATGGTTCTGGCTCGATTTCACATTTTACAAGTTCTTTCAATAATTGTACGTATACGTCATAGGAATAAGTTCCAGCGATTTTAATACCTTCTTCATCTGAATTTGCATGAAAGAATACGAGAGAAGGTATTTCTGTAATATGCATCTCATTTGTAAATTTCAAGTCACATTGGAAAGCTTTTTTTGCGCTAGCGGAATGTAGGTCTTTTTTAAATTCTTCTACATCAATATCGCTATCTCTTGCACATGCAAGTAATAATTCACAGTCAGGGTTTGATACATTTTCAAGGAAAATGTATTCTTGGAGTTTTCGCAAAAACTTCGAACCTGCTTTTCGGCCCTGTAACTCCGCTGCCTTAATTGCCATCGAAACTAAATATGGTGTTGACGATGCTTCTTGCATATGTACCTTTCCATCACATGAAAAACCTTGTAAACTTGTTGTCTTTTCCCACACAAATCGAATATTAGCAGGTTTATTCCATTTGTGTGAGGAAGCGTTCGTTCCATCCACTTTTCCTGTTACGATATGACGAATAGAGAAGTATTTCCCGTATTCAAGCCATAGTTTAATAATAAAGGGCTCAATTTCCCAGCAATCTTTACAAAGTGGATCAATAAATAAATATGCTTCTACAGACTTATGCTCACATGCGGAAGGAGATGGCATATTTATATGCGTTGCTTCCTGCTTATCCATTACACTTCACCTGTTTCGTTTGGAGTATTAACCATATGCTGAGCAGTTAACGCTAAACGTTCAAAAACGAACTCTCTTATATGACCGTGCACTCCTGTGTCATCCATTGCTTGCTCCATACATGATAGCCAAGCCTCTGCTCGTTTTGGAGTAATCTCAAACGGAAGATGGCGTGCTCTTAACATAGGATGACCATGTTCTTCAGTGTACAAATTAGGACCACCTAAATATTGCGTTAAAAATTGTTTCTGCTTCCTAGCGGTTTCTGTTAAATCATCCGGGAAGATGGGAGATAGGTCAGGGTGTTTACTGACATAGGAATAAAACGTGTCTACTAATATTGCAATGCATTGTTCACCGCCAATTGCTTCAAATGGTGTCATCGGTTGCTTGCTCATCCTTTATAAACTCCTTTTTCCATGAAATGTATATCTATTGTAGCAATGGAATGTTCTAGAGGGCAAATAAACAGCCTTCATAACGTTCTTTGCTTATTTTTCAAATGTAAAAGAATCTTTTCCTTTTAAAAAGTGAGATATATCCACTAGTAGAACGTATTCACTAGTGGAATTTTCACTTTAGCGTGCTTTGTTTTGTTTGGCAAGGAAAAAGCGTTTTCCTTTATTATTTGTATGACGGATTGGTATGTCGTGCTGTTTTAATAAATGAATAAATGCAGCTTTTCCTGTTTCTTCATCTTGCACTTCAAATTCAATTTCATAATCATCGTGATTGTAATAGAAACTATGATCAAAGACAAGCGTTCCGCCTTCAAATAGTGTTTCGGCTCTTTCAGTTGTTAAACTACCCATATAAGTTAAAGTGGAAACAGGAATTTGTAATTTGTGTAGTTGATCCATTACAGCCCCTGGAATGATTACGTTTGTTTCCATCATCATTCTTGCTTCGTCTTCTGTTACGATTTGATGCGTTTCTAACAAGCCGACTTCTGCAGGTTGTTTCAATGTTAATGTATAAGTTTCTCCTTTATGACGAATACGAAGTGCAGAGCCAGCTTCTTTTAACGAGAAGCCCGGTGTTTCAAAGTAGTGATTCACCTGTTTCGTAAATACCTCAATAGAGAATGATTTACATAATGTATCGAATTCTTCTTCTGTAACAATATTTTTAAATTCAATTTCAATTTCTTGTGTCATTGTATGCGCGCTCCTTTTAAAAAATAATTCTTTACACATTATCGCTTTTTCATAAATTTGGTTCAATGTTTTATTTGTTTGCGTCCATGTTATGATACAATAATACTGTTAAGTAAGACAGGAAGTTGAGATGGAGGAGTAAGAGCATGCAAAATAAAATTCAAGTTAAGAGCGTAGAAAAGAGAGAGAATGCGCTTATTTTTTGTGCGGAAAATAATGAAATAGAGGTAAAGGAGTTAAGTGCGCGTAATCACGTACTTGTAGACTCAGACAATTTATCATTTTTATATATTTTAGAAAACGAATCATCTTTCATTTATGTAAGTATTCCGCACACATGCTGGGAAGCAATGCATGAAGCGATGAATAACGATATAGTAATGTTCGTTCGTGTGAACGACGTTGAAATGGAATTAGAAAATTTAAAAGAAGAAGTAGAATATTTAGTTGAAAATATTGAAGGTAATGCAAATTACGGAGAAGAACTAGTAACTGCTGTAGAAAAAGTATTTCTATAAGCAAATGGATTGATTTTGGTGGTGGTTGAAATGAATCGAAATTGGGAAGAATTTTTAGCACCTTACCATCAAGCGGTGGCAGAGCTGAAAGTGAAACTAAAAGGAATGCGTACTCAATTTGCAATGTTAACAGAGCATTCTCCAATTGAGTTTGTAACAGGAAGGGTAAAGTCGGTTGCTAGTATTATTGATAAAGCGGAGAAGAGAAATGTACCGTTAGACCGGCTGAGAGAAGATATGCAAGACATCGCGGGCCTTCGAATGATGTGTCAATTTGTTGATGAGATTAAGCCTGTTGTAGAATATCTTCGAAAACGAAATGACTTTGAAATCGTGGAAGAACGTGATTATGTCACGCAAAAGAAAGATAGCGGCTATCGCTCTTATCACGTTGTCATTAGTTACCCCGTTCAAACGATTCAGGGAGAGAAAAAAGTATTGGTAGAAATCCAAATACGCACGTTAGCAATGAATTTTTGGGCAACAATTGAGCATTCTTTAAATTATAAATATAGTGGACGTTTTCCTGAAGATATTAAAATACGCTTGCAACGCGCAGCGGAAGCGGCGTTTTTATTAGATGAAGAAATGTCTTCTATTCGTCTTGAGATTCAAGAAGCGCAGAAAGCTTTTTCAAGAAAACAAGAAACGAAAGATTCCGAATCATAAACTAAAGGGTGTTGGGCGATGAAATTTACAATTATGTCAAAGGGAGATCAATCATCAGATACACTGGCAAGCACGATGAAAGAATACTTGCTAGATTTTGGATTTATAATGGATGAAAAGGAACCCGATATTGTAATTTCTGTTGGGGGAGATGGAACGCTTTTATATGCATTTCATCGTTATTATAATCGATTGGATGAAACAGCATTTGTTGGTGTACATACAGGGCATTTAGGTTTCTATGCAGATTGGTTACCGACAGAAGTAGAGAAATTAGTAATTGCAATTGCTAAAACACCATTCCAAGTGGTGGAATATCCGCTTTTAGAAGTGATTATTCGCTATGTGAATGGGAGTAAAGAGTCACAGTATTTGGCGATGAATGAAGCAACTGTTAAAAGTGCGGAAGGTACATTAGTAACAGAAGTGGAAATACGCGGAGAGTACTTTGAAACGTTCCGCGGGGATGGCCTTTGTATTTCTACTCCTTCGGGAAGTACTGCGTATAATAAGGCGCTTGGCGGAGCGATTATTCACCCTTCTATTGAAGCGATTCAAATTGCAGAAATGGCATCTATTAATAACCGTGTGTTTCGTACTGTAGGCTCGCCACTCGTATTGCCGAAGCATCATACATGTGTGTTGAAGCCGGCTGCAGGAATGAACTTACAAATTACGGTGGACCATTTAACGATGGTTCATCAAGATGTGAAATCAATCCAGTATCGCGTTGCAAACGAGAAAGTACGATTTGTTCGTTTCCGTCCGTTCCCGTTCTGGAAACGAGTTCGTGACTCGTTTGTTGCAGATAAATAGAAAGGGTTTATATATTTGAACAGATTTACATTGAAATGGGATATAGAATCGGCTGAAGAGGGAACTTTAGTTAGAGAATTTTTAAAAACAAAAGGGATTTCTAAAGCCGCCTTAACGGATATAAAATTTCGCGGCGGAGCTATTGAAGTAAATAATCAACATGCCAGTGTTCGTCATCAGTTGCAAGCTGGTGAAGAATTACGTGTCTTTTTTCCAGTGGAAGAAAGAAGTGAAGGGATGATTAAAGAAGATATCCCTTTATGTATTGTATATGAAGATGATGCGGTTCTTGTCATAAACAAAGAGGCGAACATGTCAACGATTCCGTCTAGAGAACATCCGGCAGGTAGTGTTGCGAATGCGCTCTTATCTCATTATGATAAGCAGCATCTTGCAAGTACGGTGCATATCGTAACAAGATTAGATCGTGATACTTCAGGGCTTATGCTTATTGCAAAAAATCGTTTCGTGCATCATCTTTTATCGAAACAGCATCAACAAAAAGCTGTGAAAAGAACATATGAAGCAATTGTTCACGGTGAGATGATAGAACGAGAAGGAACGATTGATGCACCGATTGGACGAAAATCGGATAGCATTATTGAGCGAACCGTTTGTGAAAATGGGCAAAGAGCAGTTACTCATTTTAGAGTGATGGATAGCGCCAATCATAAGACGCATGTATCACTTGAGCTTGAGACCGGAAGAACGCATCAAATTCGTGTACATATGGCTCATATAGGCCATCCGTTACTTGGTGATGATTTATATGGAGGAAGAAGAGATGTGATAAAACGTCAAGCACTTCATAGTACATCTTTGACGTTTTATCATCCTATTTTAGAGAAGGAAATGTCTTTCACTACAACGATTCCAAGCGATATGGAAGAGGTATTAAGGCATATTTAAAAAGGGAACAAAATTCTTATGTAACGAAGAATTTTGTTCCCTTTTTTCTTAGCGGAATAATATTAAAATTTGATTTTCACCCGTGCGCTTTATAACGAAAAAGCCACTTTCGGATTTTGTAGCAATGCCATCGTTATTTGGACGACAATTTCCATGCGTTTCGCAAGTGCCGTCATCGCGTACTAACATTTGTCCAATTAATCCGACAGGAAGCCACTCGGTACGATCTTTTCTTGCTATATATTTGCAAGTTGGATCCCATTCTGTATTTAAAAGAGGTTGTATGTCTTGCGATTCCGTACGTACATATTGGCGTTTTCCAAAGTTATCTGTTTTATAGCGTTTTTGCCAACTTAAAGCACCGCTATTTCCTATAAGGGCGGGGGTTGCACTAGATATTCCTAAAATGAATGAATCGTTTGAAGTAGCGATCCGAATTTTTTCTTCGCTACTAAATGTAACGAAATAACCTACATCAATAAAATTATTGTCTGTTGTTTCAAACATTTGTGCAAAATCAGTTCCACTTGCATTGTAAGAAGCGCCATCAATATACATTTCCCCATTATGAGCAAGCCACTTTGCACCGATATTATGATCGGTTTCATTTGTGCCGTTTGCAATAAACCAAGAATAAGATTCTTCTGCTGTGCCGAAGCGCCCCATAATATGGCTACCTGCAAAATGAGCTGTTGATGTATGATTACCTTCCGCATGAGAAGAGAATCCGTTAGCGATAGTCGCGGTCCCTTCTGCATGTGCTGCTTCGCCTAAAGCGATTGTATGTTTACCTTCCGCATGAGAATAAGAGCCACCTGCTGTTGTTTCACTTCCTTCACTATGGGAACTATGTCCAGTTGCTTTCGTTTTTGATCCTTCCGCATGAGAGAAAGAAGCTTTTGCGTGTGTAAGAAGCCCTTCTGCATGTGAAGCTGTACCCTCTGCATTAGAGTGAAGCCCCTCTGCATGTGCATAACGTCCCCCTTTTTTTACTTTTGTATTTTCAGGTGTAGGAGTTTGAATTATGATCGTTTTTTCTGTTTGTATATCATTGGATGGTGCTAATGCTTCTCTTATTTTTTTCACTTGATTTATAATAGCAGCTGGAATTTCTGATTCTGCTTTTTTATTTATTGCTACAGGGATATCTTCTTCTGTATTTTTCTCTGTTTGCTCAGAAGGCACAATCTGTTCAGTGTGAGTAGAGAGAGGTTTATTTTTTTGCTGCATCTTTGTTTTTCTATTATCGATTATGCGGCTCATTACAGCATTTTGTAAAGAGACATATTTTGGTTTAGCTTTGTTTTTGGGGGAAGCCCCTTGTCCGTCCGGTTCTTCTAAAGCTGCAGCTCGAATGCTGCACCAGTTGTTAATTCCGTACATAGGCAGATAAAAAGGTGGGCATTTTCTTTTTTGTTTAGAAGATTTTTTCTTCATTCTGTCACCTCCTGCGACAGTATATGCCGGGTAATTAAAAAAAGATGCACTTTATTGCATCTTTTTTTAATTACTTTACCTAGTTTTTATAGGAGAGCCGCCTAAATGATACGGTAATCCTCGTAATTTGTGAATGATATCTAAATAAGGGTCGTTATGAAATTGGGCGAAATTTCTCAGGGACAAAAGACAGGGAGGAAGGGACGGAAACAGTCTCCATCTCAGGATAACGTAGTCCGGTTAGTTTGCCACCAAATACAGCGCCAGTGTCAATATTGACTGTATGATTTACGAAGCGAGGTTCTTTAACGGGTGTATGTCCATATACAATCCAAGTTTTTCCTTTATATTCTTTTGCCCAGTCGCGCCGAACAGGAGAGCCGTCAGCATGTTTTTCTCCTGTAATATCACCATATAATACAAAGGTTTGTACTTTTTTATCTTGTCTTCCTATGTAATCTTGCCGAATTCCAGCGTGACATACAATTAACCTTTTCTCATCGAGTACGTGATATAAAGGGGATTGCTCATAAAGTGTGATGAATTTTTCTTTTATAATGTTTTGTTTATGAGAAGGCAGTGCTTCATATTCGGCAACAGTTGTTTCGAGTCCATGAGCGATTGTCACATTACGCCCAAGGAAAAAACGGTATAGTTTATTACAGTGATTTCCCGGAGCGTAATAAGCTACCTTTTTATTTATGACGAGTTCCCATGCAATTTCAATCATACGTAATGAATGAGGGCCGCGATCTGTAATATCACCAACAAAAGCAAGCTTACGTTGGTCAGGGTGAAACGGCAGGTCACTATTCCAGTTGTATCCGAGTTTCGTCGTTAAATCTTGAAACTCTTGAAAGCATCCATGAATATCCCCTATAATGTCAAATTTCATATTTAAACCTCCACCATATTTTTCATTAGTATATCTAAAAAAGGATAGAGATAAAAATATACTATTTTTGCTCGTCATTTAAACATAAAGATTTTCGTTCTTGAGCGAACGTTTAAAACGAATCCAATCGCTATCATGTATGTGAGTAAGGAACTTCCTCCGTAGCTCATAAGGGGTAATGTAATTCCTGTAATAGGTAGTAATCCGATGGTCATCCCGATATTTTGAAATACTTGAAAAGTAAACATTCCGATTGTACCAGCACATATGTAACTACCGAAAGGGTCATTACTTTCTAAAGCGATATGAATCATGCGGAAAATAAGTAGGAAAAAAAGTGAAATAATGACACTTGCGCCTAAAAAGCCGAATTGCTCAGCAACATTGGTGAAAATAAAATCTGTATGTGGTTCTGGAAAGTATACTTGTCCATTTTCCCAACCTTTTCCTTGCATTTCCCCGGATCCAGTAGCTAAGAAAGCTTGTCTTAATTGATAGCCTTGCGCATCATATTTGTATGGCGCTAACCAGCCGTAGAAGCGATTTAGTTGATATTCTTGTAAAATGTGTGCTTTAAAGAATTTTGTATGAGTAAAAAAAATATACGTTAATGTAACGCCAGCTACAAAAATACAAGAAACTAATCCGAAAATAAAACGCCAACGTATACCAGAAACTAGTATCATTGCTGCGAGCATAGCTGAAATTACCATTGTGTTTCCTAAATCAGGTTCCTTTGCAATAAGTAGTAGGGGTGGCAAACTTGTTGCACATATTTTTCCGAGTAATAAAAAATCGCCGTGTATTGTTCGGGAAAAATATTTCTCATTGTGATTTGCTATAATTCGTCCGGTGACGATAATTAAAAACAATTTCATAATTTCAGAAGGCTGGAAATTTCCGATACCTGGAAGCCTGTACCAAGCGGTCGCACCTTTTATTGTAACGGCACCTGGTACTTGAAGTTCTAGTCCAATTAGTAGTACCAATGCAAAGCTATATAAATACCAAGCAATTTTTTGATAACGATCGAAATCGATAATCATAATAAAACCGATGGCTATAAATCCAATGAAGTACCATTGGATTTGCTTTAATACAAAATTTACATTTTGCAAAAATGGTGGTAAAGAGGCTTGTGCACTTGCAATTGCAAAGCAACTAACAGTCCCAATGGCAAATAAGATGAATAGTAATACGTAGTCTATTTGATATTGAGAATTTGGATCTTTCAATGTATGTATTCCTTTCTATCGCCTAGTAAGTATATGGATCATGTCATGGTAAAAATAATATACAAGCAGACTATGCATACATTTATTCCACTATTTGTGGGAAGTCATACATCACGAGGAAGGAATAGCTCCTCCCTTGTGATGGACTATATTGCACGGAGCTCTTTTGTAATGATATTTAAACAATAAGAAAGTCGTGCATGTGTATTTTTATCTGGAATGAGGTTTGGAAATAGATCGTAAAATTTGATCGCATTTTTATACCATCCGTAAGCTCTTATCAAACCTTTTTTATAATATTTGGCGTCTTGTAAGAAACCATACTTTTTCGAGGTTAAAACGAGCTGAGAAAAATCTTCACAGCCCTCAAGGAATTTGTGACGTACTTGCTGTCCAGTATGAAGACGGAATGAACTTAAGGGCTCAGTTATATACATCGCATCACCTTTTGAAAGTAAACTTATCCAAGAGGCCATATCAACACTACAACCATATTTTCTGCCATTTAAAGTGCCGAAAGGTTCCGTTAATAGGCTTTTTCTAAAGAGTACGATTGTAGGCTCACCGATAATATTTTGTCCTGCCATAAGCATACGGTTTCCAAAATCTTTCCCATTTAGTAGAGTATCTTCATCATATAATTTTTTCATGGAGGGATGTTGTTCAATTATATCTCCATTATCATCAATCCAAGTGCGATAGGATGTGATAAGTGCGAGATTTTTATTGAGGTCTTGTTGGAAATAAAACATCATTTTTTCGATTTTATTATTATAAAATGTATCATCGTCCATTAAGAAATTTATGTACTCTCCATTTGACTGTTCTAAGAGCATAAGGGCGTTATTAAATTGTCCTAGAGTAGAGGCATTTCGAATGTATGTTATATGTTTATGCTTATGTAAATAATGTCTGTATATTAATTTTTCTGTTTCATTATTTGTACTATCGTCCCCTACAATAATTTCAATATTTGAATACGTTTGCGCTAAAGCACTTTCTAAAGCAATTTTAAAATAATGTGGTCGATTATAGGTGGGAATAAGGATGGAAACGAGAGGCGGATTTTTTATATTATTCATATACAACTACCTTTCAGAAGTTTTTTGTGTAAGAATAATATCTTGATAACTTGTGTGTTCAGTTCTGCTACACCATGAACCATAATGAGGGGGGGACTGTATTTCTAGCCCATATTTATTTAATAGGGTACGAATATCTTCCTCAGGATAGGCAACTGCGAAATTAGGGATATCTTTATTTAGAACATAACAATTGTCAATTTGATGATAAAAACCTAACGTACTTAGTCCTGTATTTAAGTAATAGGATGATTCAGGGTTAATTAAAAAGAAAGTAATAAAACATCTCCCATCTTTTTTCAGAACTCGTGAAATCTCGCATACGTAATGTTCTAATTCTTTCGGAAGGAGATGGGTAAATACAGACGTTAAAAAAATAAAATCGAATGATTCATCTTCATATGGAAACTTGTATTGGGAAGCATCTTCTTTTCCATCGGGATTGTAGAATTGATTATATATATCGACATGTTCAAAATGGAAATTGTTACGGCGTGTAGAAATGTTATTTTTGCACCATGTAATTCCCGCATTGAATAAGTCAAATCCATAATAAGTACCTTCATCGCTTAAATAATTCATTAATGGAACCGCCATTCGGCCAATGCCACAGCCTACATCTAACACTGTTTCATTTGATTTTAAATTGCCAATTTCAATAAAATACTGCATAAACTCTTTTCCAACTTCTTCAAAATTACCACCTACATATTGAACGAGTTCTGGGGGTGGAATTAATGTGATTTTTTTCTCGTTTTCATTCATACATTCACTCCGTCCTTTTAGTAAAGTAGGGGATTTCTATTGTATATATAAGTTAATCATTTATAGTGAGGGGAACTTTACACAATTAGTTCTTATGAATAAGTAGTGTAATAGAACCCCTCAAAAAATAAAATTACATTCTATTCTTTTCGCCAATAAATACCGAAATCATCAATCTTAGTAATAGGAGCTTTTAAGTTTCTTTCATTTCTGAAATCTGTTACAGCCTCTGCGCATGTTACCAATCCGTAATCATCAATAATAATATAGCCGCCTGTTGAAACTTTATCGTATAAGTTTACAAGACTATCCATCGTTGATTCATACATATCACCATCAAGGCGAGCAATTGCAATTTTTTCTACCGGTGCTGAAGGCAAGGTATCTTTAAACCAACCCTTTAAAAATTTCACCTGATCATTTAATAAATCGTATTTTCTAAAGTTTTCTTGCACTGTTTCTAAAGAAACTCGTAAGTAATCGAATGTGTGCAAATAATCACCGTAATCTTTCGGATATTGTTCTAAGTTAGGTGCTGGCAGACCTTCAAACGAATCGGCAACCCACACAGTACGATCCGTAATGTTGTTTGCTTGTAAAAAACCATTCATAAAAATGCATGATCCTCCGCGCCATACACCCGTTTCAATAAAATCACCTTCTATATTTTCCTTTACAACAGTTTCCATCGCCTCATGCAATTGATTCATACGTTTTCGACCAACCATACTGTGTGCTGCTCTTGGCCAATCCTTGCCACCTTGACGCTCACTTTTTGAAACGCTAGGATCAACGATTTTCAAATTGTGATTTTCTACGTATTGCTTAAGAAATAAAGGAAGTGGAACTGTAACTGGTTCATATGATAGCTCTTTAGATATATGTAGCGAAGCAGGTAAGTATGGTTCGTATTCTAACCATATTTCAAATAAAATTGTTTTCTTTAATAACTCGAGATAAAGCTGGATAGCTGATTTATTTTCCATATAAGTTCCTCCTGCGGAATGTCATACAACATTATGACTATGTAGAAAAGAAAGATTTAATGATTGAATTTACCAATGAAAAAGCAGTAAAACTGATATCAGTCTTACTGCTAAGTGCAAAATTAAGCTATTTTTTCAATAATAATTGATGCACTTGTACCAAGAGCTAGTGATAATCCAATTCCTGTAACAACTGCTTCAACGAGCGATGGTGTTGTAGTAATTTGTGTAATGGCTTGGATAACGATAGGAGCTCCAAGTGAAATTAAGCTTGTGCCTGCACCTGGTACAGGAATTCCATTAACTTGAATTCCAAGACTTCCTAATAAACTTACTGCCGCTGTATAAGCAATAACAGTAATTTTATAGAAACCAGTTTCACTAATTACGAAAGTATCGGCATCCATTTGAGAAATTGCCGTACCAAACTGAGATCCAACGGTATTAAATGGTACTGGATCATTAATCCCAAGAGCCAAAGAAACTGTAGCTGAGTTAAAGGCATACAATCCTGCTGGAAGTCCTAAGCCAGAAGGTCCAGTTGGTCCAGTTGGCCCAGTTGGTCCAGTCGGCCCGGTTGGTCCAGTCGGTCCGGTAGCGCCAGTCGGTCCAGTCGGTCCAGTCGGTCCAGTCGGTCCAGTAGCACCAGTTGGTCCGGTAGCACCAGTTAGTCCAGTCGGTCCAGTCGGTCCAGTTAGCCCAGTTGGTCCAGTCGGTCCAGTTAGCCCAGTCGGTCCAGTCGGCCCAGTCGGTCCAGTCGGTCCAGTCGGCCCAGTCGGCCCAGTCGGTCCAGTTGGTCCAGTCGGTCCAGTTGGTCCAGAAGGTCCAGTTGGTACAGTTGGCCCAGTCGGCCCAGTTGGTCCAGTCGGTCCAGTCGGCCCGGTTGGAAGGGTAAACGGTGGTATTGGTGGTAATGTTGGTCCTACAAGATTAGGGTCAAATGCACTAGCTGATAAAGATTCATCGGGATTTAATCCATCTGAATAATTATTATTTGACATAAATTCACCTCCATAAAGCGTTCATTATATAGTAGATGCAAAACCGGAAGAAAATGACACGGACATTTGAATTATTGAAAAGAAATCTTAAACTGCTTGTGCAAGTTAAAAAAGTGGAAAGTTTATTGTATGTATAACATATGATTGATTTGGAAGAGGGTGATTATGTTGAACAAGCAAGGAATTACAATTAGTTTATGTATGATTGTTCGAGATGAGGAAGATACAATTGGTCGATGTTTAGACGCAGTAGAAAAAATCGTTGATGAAATTATTATAGTTGATACAGGTTCCATTGATCGAACGAAAGAAATTGTAGCTCAATATACCTCTAACATATATGACTTTCCATGGATTAATGATTTTGCGGCAGCTAGAAATTTTTCTTTTTCAAAAGCAACGCAAGAATATATATTATGGCTAGATGCTGATGATGTGTTATTAGAAGATGCTCAAGAGGCATTGAAGCTATTAAAAACAGAATTAGATTCTAATGTGGATGCTGTTTCGATGCCTTATCATCTTGTAATGGATTCTAATGGGAAACCTTTATACTGTACAAAAAGATATCGGCTTGTAAAGCGGGAAAAAGAATTTCAATGGTTTGGAAAGGTGCATGAGTATTTAGCTATTTTTGGTGAGATTTTTAATAGTAATGTTGCGATTACACATAAAAAAGAAAAGAAAGTAACGAACCGCAATTTGAAAATTTTTCAGGATGCTGTAGCAGCTGGAGAAGAATTGAGTCCGAGAGATTTATTTTATTACGCGAATGAATCTATGGATAATCAAAAATACGATGATGCAGTTTTACTTTATGAAACATTTCTTAATCAAGATGAAGGTTGGTATGAAGAGAAAATTTATGCATGTGGTAAATTAGGGGATTGCTATGCAAAGCTTGGAATGTGGGAGAAGGCAGTTGAATCTTGTGTAAAGTCATTTCGGTATGATGTCCCTAGAGGAGAGAATTGTACAAGAATAGGATATATATATATGGATCAACAAAAATACAATGAAGCAATTTTTTGGTTTAAACTTGCAACAGAAGTGACAATGGCAACAGAGAGTCCTTTTCACAGTCCAGCTAGCTACACATGGATTCCCTATTTACAAATGTGTATTTGTTATAGCAAGTTAGGCGAGCAAGATAAAGCTTATTATTACAATGAATTAGCAGCTGCTTATGTTCCAAATAATGCTGCAATTGAATATAACCGCAAATATTTTCGGAGTGTTTTTGATAAACAATATAAATCGTTATAGGTTGCATTTTTCTAGAAATGATGTATCACGATTCTAACTCTAATAGATTGGCTATATAGTAAAGTATCGGCAATGTAACCAGTACTGGTTACATCTATAGACTTTAGATGAGATTTATATTTCAAATTCAATTTGCATAAGGAGTGTGTAAAATGAATTCCCCAAAAAATTCTTTATACGAAGAAAAGTCCGGGCATTATTATAATGCAGTGAATCCGAATTTATTAAAGCATATAAAAAAGGAATGGAAAGAAGTTCTTGATATAGGTTGCTCGAGTGGTGCATTGGGAGCTGCCATAAAAGAAAATGGCACACGTGTATCTGGAATTGAGGCATTCCGAGAGGCGGCAGAACAAGCAAAAGAAAAACTAGATCATGTTGTTTTAGGCGATATAGAAACAATGGATATGCCGTATGAAGAGGAGCAATTTGATTGCGTTATATTTGGTGACGTATTAGAGCATTTATTTGATCCGTGGGCTGTAATAGAAAAAGTAAAACCATATATAAAGCAAAATGGTGTAATTTTGGCTAGTATACCGAACGTTTCACACATTTCAGTATTAGCTCCCTTACTTGCTGGGAATTGGACGTATACAGAATATGGTTTATTAGATAAAACACATATTCGTTTCTTTACATTTAATGAAATGCTACGAATGTTTTTAAAAGCAGGTTATTCAATTAGTAAAGTAGATCGTGTATATGTTGATCATAAAATGTATGAACCGCTTATCGAGGAGTTATATGGAATTTGTAAAAAATATCGTCTTGGAAGTGGGTTCATGGCTGAGACGGTTGTATTTCAATACATTATTGAAGCAGAAAAATCACAATTATGAGTACGGCAGATAAAACAATATTATTTGTTACGTGTATAAATGATCGGAAAATGTATGCACAATGTGCGCGACATATATTACAATTGCCAGTTCCTCCAGGATATACTATACAGTTTATGCCGATTCGGAATGCGAAAAGTATGACGAGCGGATATAATCAAGCAATTTCGCATCCAGCAAAATATAAAGTGTATATACATCAAGATGTTTTCATTGTAAATGTAGGATTTTTATATGGATTACTGCAATTGTTTCAGGAACATGAACATCTTGGAATGATTGGTATGATTGGAGCCCAATATGTTCCTCCAAATGGAATATGGAATGTAGGCAGAGGAGTTGTTGGAAAAGTCATCGGTTATATGAATGATTTATTTTATATGGCCAGTCAAGAAAAGCCGTACCATGAGTCAAAAACATTTATGCCAGTTGAATGTATTGACGGTTTATTAATGGCAACGCAATACGATATTCCGTGGCGTGAAGATTTGTTTGATGGGTTTGACTATTATGATGTGTCTCAATCATTTGAATTTAGAAAAGCAGGCTATACAGTTGGGGTTCCTGTACAGCGTGATGCGTGGTGCATTCACTATCATATAGATGTAAATATGACCAACTATGAAAAGTATAGAAAGATATTTGTGGAGCACTATATGTCAGATGTAAGTCAAGACGAATAGAGGGGCTACAAAATGAAAGATCATACGATATTAGTCGTTGTTTGTATAAATAATGAAGAGCTATTTGAACAATGCGAGAGACAAATACGAAACCTTTTTGTTCCCCCTGGTTATGTCGTACAAATTTTTCCGATACGAGATGCGAAAAGTATGGCAAGTGCATATAACCGAGCACTTTCATATCCCGCGAAGTATAAGGTTTATATACATCAAGATACTTATCTTATTAATCGTGAGATGTTTTATACACTTATTTCTCTTTTTAAAGATAACGAAAAACTTGGTTTAATTGGCGTAGCTGGTGCTCAATTTTTACCGAGTAACGGGATATGGTGGGAAGGAAAAAATTTAGTAGGGAAAGTGATTGAATACAGAAGACGGAATTATCAATTATTAAATTTGGATCAGCTGTTTTATGAGAATCAATCATTTATGTCAGTTCAGGCAATTGATGGATTATTAATGGCCACACAATATGATATTCCATGGCGAGAAGACTTGTTTCAAGGATTCCACTTTTATGATGTGTCGCAATCTTTAGAGTTTCAAAAGGCGGGTTATTTAATTGGTATCCCTAATCAAGCGAATTTATGGTGCATTCATTACAACGGGGATGAGTTTGATGCGGATACATATGAGAAGTATCGGAAAGTGTTTGTAGAACATTACAAAGATATACTATCTCCATCATAAGGGAGAGATGCAGGATGAAAGGAATTATTTTAGCAGGTGGAACTGGATCGAGATTATATCCCATAACGAAAGTAACGAATAAACATTTGCTTCCTGTTGGACGTTACCCAATGATTTATCATGCGGTATATAGGCTAAAACAATGTGAGATTACAGATATTATGATTATTACAGGTAAAGAGCATATGGGAGATGTTGTTAGTTTTTTAGGGAGCGGTCAAGAGTTTGGCGTGTCCTTTACGTATCGTGTGCAAGATAAGGCTGGCGGAATTGCACAAGCATTAGGGCTTTGTGAGGATTTCGTTGGGAATGATCGCAGTGTAGTTATATTAGGAGATAATATCTTTTCTGATGACATTCGTCCGTATGTTGAAGAGTTTGCAAATCAAAAAGAAGGTGCGAAAGTACTGCTGCAATCTGTAGATGATCCGGAGAGATTTGGTGTAGCAAATATTCAAAACCGAAAAATAATTGAAATTGAAGAAAAGCCGAAAGAGCCGAAAAGTTCCTATGCAGTTACAGGGATTTATTTGTATGATTCGAAAGTTTTTTCTTATATAAAAGAATTAAAACCTTCTGCAAGGGGAGAACTTGAGATTACAGATATTAATAATTGGTATTTAAAACGAGGGGTACTTACTTATAATGAAATGAGCGGTTGGTGGACTGATGCGGGAACTCATAATTCTCTTCAAAAGGCGAATACGTTAGCGCGGGATATAAACTTTGGTAAACAGTTTAACGGAGAATAGGTGAGAATATGAAAGTTGTAGAAATAAACTTTACCGACGCAAAATTGTTAGAACCGAGGTTGTTTGGAGATGAGCGTGGCTTTTTTACTGAAAGTTATAATAAGAAGGTGCTAGAAACATTAGGGGTTACGTACTCGTTTGTGCAGGATAATGTTTCTTATTCAGCAGAAGCGGGAACGATTCGGGGATTACACTTTCAAAAAAATCCGAAAGCTCAAACGAAACTTATTCAAGCTATGCAAGGAGCAATCTATGACGTTATCGTTGATTTGCGAAAAGATTCACCAACGTTTAAACAGTGGAGAGGATATATTTTAAGCGCGGATAACCATCGGCAATTGTTAGTGCCAAAAGGATTTGCACATGGTTTTTGTACACTTGTACCGCATACTATTGTTATGTATAAAGTAGATGAGTATTATAGTGCCGATCATGACTCAGGGGTACTTTGGGAAGATAAAGAATTAGCAATTCCATGGCCGGTAACAAATCCTATTTTGTCTGACAAAGATCGAATATTACCGTTACTTCAGGAATGTGAAGATAGCTTTTGAGTAGGAGAGTTGTTTATGAATATATTAGTAACAGGTGGGGCTGGATTTATTGGAAGTAACTTTGTTCATTACATGTTACAAAGCTATGAAACATATAAAATTATTAATTACGACGCATTAACATATAGCGGGAATTTAAATAATGTGAAGTCTCTTCAAGGGCATCCTAATTACTCTTTTGTAAAAGGGGAAATTCAAAATGGAGAGCTGCTAGAGCATGTCATAAAAGAGCGAGACGTCCATGTGATTGTAAATTTCGCAGCTGAATCACATGTGGACCGTAGTATTGAAAATCCGATCCCTTTTTATGATACAAATGTAATTGGGACAGTCACATTATTAGAATTAGTAAAAAAATACCCACATATTAAACTCGTGCAAATATCAACAGATGAGGTGTACGGCTCTTTAGGGAAAACAGGTCGATTTACCGAGGAAACTCCATTAGCTCCAAATAGTCCATATTCTTCAAGTAAAGCGAGCGCCGACATGATAGCTTTATCTTATTATAAAACATATCAATTACCAGTTTTAGTAACGCGTTGCTCCAATAACTATGGGCCGTATCAATATCCTGAAAAACTAATTCCATTAATGGTTACGAATGCGCTGGAAGGGAAAAAATTACCGTTATATGGCGATGGATTAAATGTAAGAGATTGGTTACATGTAACGGATCATTGTAGTGCGATTGATGTTGTTCTGCATAAGGGACGTATAGGAGAAGTATATAATATAGGTGGAAATAATGAAAAAACCAATGTAGATGTTGTGGAACAAATTATTTCTCTCTTAGGAAAAACGAAAGAAGATATTGCGTATGTTACAGACCGTTTAGGGCATGATCGTCGTTATGCGATTGATGCACAAAAGATGAAGAATGAGCTCGGGTGGGAACCGCAGTATACGTTTGAACAGGGGCTAAAAGAAACGGTGGAATGGTATAAACATCATATAGAATGGTGGAAACCATTAAAAGAAAAATAAGGGGCATATAAATGAAAGAACGGATTATCATAACGGGAGCAAATGGTCAATTGGGAAAGCAACTACAAGAAGAGTTAAATCCTGAAGAATATGACATATATCCATTTGATAAAAAGTTACTAGATATAACAAATATATCCCGAATGCAGCAAGTGGTACAAGAAATAAGGCCACACATAATTATTCATTGTGCAGCGTATACGAAGGTTGATCATGCCGAGAAAGAACAAGATCTTGCTTATGTAATAAATGCAATAGGGGCTCGAAATGTAGCGGTTGCTTCACAATTAGTAGGGGCGAAATTAGTTTATATTAGTACCGATTATGTATTTCAAGGTGACAGACTAGATGGCTATCATGAGTTTCATAATCCATCACCGATAAATGTATACGGGGCTTCTAAGTATGCGGGAGAGCAGTTTGTCAAAGAGTTACATAATAAATATTTTATCGTTCGAACATCGTGGTTATATGGTAAGTATGGAAACAATTTTGTGAAAACGATGATGCGGTTAGGAAAAGAAAGAGCAGAATTATCTGTTGTAGCGGATCAAATTGGTTCTCCTACTTATGTGGCGGATTTAAATGTGATGATTAATAAGCTCATTCACACTTCTTTATACGGTACGTATCATGTATCAAATAGAGGTTCATGTTCTTGGTTTGAATTTGCAAAAAAAATATTCTCGGATGCAAATATGAAAGTGAATGTATTACCTGTTTCAACCGAAGAATTTGGATCGGCGGCAGCGAGACCGAAATATTCTGTTTTCCAACATAACATGCTACGATTAAATGGTTTTTCACAAATGCCTTCTTGGGAAGAAGGATTAGAGCGGTTTTTTATAGAAACAAAAAGTCATTAACAAAATTTAAGTTAATGACTTTTTTGTTTGCCTTTAAGAGGTTTTATGGTACTATAATTATAGTATCAGGTACTAATAACAAGTATAAGTAATTCTGGGAGGATATATCATGGAACTATTACAAGGGAAAACATTTGTTGTTATGGGCGTTGCGAACCAAAGAAGTATTGCGTGGGGAATTGCTCGCTCTTTGCATAATGCAGGTGCAAAATTAATATTCACATATGCAGGAGAACGTTTAGAAAGAAACGTTCGTGAATTAGCGGACACATTAGAAGGACAAGAATCACTTGTATTACCTTGTGATGTAACAAATGATGAAGAACTTACAGCTTGCTTTGAAACAATCAAGCAAGAGGTTGGTACAATTCACGGTGTTGCACACTGTATTGCTTTTGCAAATCGTGATGATTTAAAAGGTGAATTTGTAGATACTTCTCGCGATGGATTTTTACTTGCACAAAATATTAGTGCATTCTCTTTAACAGCTGTAGCAAGAGAAGCGAAGAAAGTAATGACAGAAGGCGGAAATATTTTAACGTTAACATACCTTGGCGGCGAGCGCGTTGTGAAAAACTATAACGTTATGGGTGTTGCGAAAGCTTCATTAGAAGCGAGCGTAAAATATTTAGCTAACGATTTAGGCCAACACGGCATTCGCGTTAACGCTATTTCTGCAGGACCAATTCGTACGTTATCTGCAAAAGGCGTAGGCGACTTTAACTCAATTTTAAGAGAAATTGAGGAGCGCGCACCACTTCGTCGTACAACAACTCCAGAAGAAGTTGGGGATACGGCAGTATTCTTATTCAGTGATTTAGCACGAGGCGTAACAGGAGAAAACATTCACGTTGATTCAGGGTATCATATCCTAGGATAAATATAATATTAATTTTTAAAGGACAATCTCTAAATGTTGAGATTGTCCTTTTTATTTGTTCTTAGAAAGAACAATTTTTAACGAAAGTTCTTACCACGTTATGAATATAACTATAATAGTACACAATTTATTCAGCTACGTATGGAAGTGGGAGGGACGAGTGTGAAGAATAAAAATAAAAGTTCAACAGTTGGAAAACCGTTGTTATATATTGCGCAAGTAAATTTGGAACTTGCTGCACCGAAAATAAAAAGAATTATCTTAACAAACTTTGAAAATGAAAATCGAAAAGAGGAAAGTAATAGAAACGAAAATATTGTAAGTAGTGCTGTGGAAGAGGTAATAGAGCAACAAAAAGAGCAACAAGTAGAAGAAAAAATAGAAGAAGAGGAACAAGTACAAGAGCAGCAAGAGCAACAAGAGCAGCAAGAGCCAGTGAGAACTGTCCCATATAATAAATCATTTAAGGATATGAATAATGAAGAGAAGCTTCATTTTTTATTAAACCGCCCTCATTATATTCCGAAAATAAGGTGCAGAATAAAAACAGCTACAGTCTCATATGTTGGATCAATCATATCGTATCGTAATGGAATTGTAGCTATTATGCCGCCAAATAGTATGCGAGATATTAAGTTGTCTATAGATGATATCCAATCGATTAGTATGGCCGGCTTTTAAATATGTAAAGGTGGTAGAAAATCTTCTACCACCCCAATAGTTTTTTAGTTTACTTAACTTATTAGATAGAAACGTCGCGTAAGCACTGAATCGCACAGAAACAGCTTAAATCTACAGTGATACAAGTAGATGTCGATACTAATCTTGCATTTGGTACAGCTAAAAACGTACAAATTGGATCGTCACCAGGCGGTACAGGAGAACCGTCACCTAATACTACAGTTAACACACGTAAGACAGCACAGCTATCATCATCTACGCTTTCCACACGGAAAATTGGAGATCGGCAGCTAGTAAGGCTTGCAGATGGTGCAAATGCTTCAAAAGGTTCTCCAGTTTTTGTGTATAAAATAAAAGGGCGTGTATTTGCTACTGATGCAGTGTTGTGTGCACCTAAAAATGGAATTTCACAACCAGATCCACACGTTGTTGTAGAACAATCTTGTAATTCATTGATGAATTTTACAACGTCAACTACACAATGAGAAGAGCTATGGTGTTTATTTTCGTTACAACTCATTAATGTCACTCCTTATCTTCTTGTTTGTATTTACATTAATAAGATATTGGAGTCGAGGAGATTTGGTCACAATCTCAAGACCTTTTTTTTTAAATAGGCGAAAGAAGATAAGGGAAGGTGGAATCATGCTGTTTACAAGCTGGCTTTTATTTTTTATTTTTGCGTTAGCTGCCTTTAGGCTCACTCGTTTAATTGTTTATGATAAAATTACAGCCTTTTTGCGAAGACCGTTTATTGATGAGTTAGAGATTACAGAGCCAGATGGAAGTATATCAACTTTTACAAAAGTAAAAGGTAAAGGATTAAGAAAGTGGGTTGGCGAATTATTAAGCTGTTATTGGTGTACAGGTGTATGGGTTAGTGCTTTTTTATTAGTTTTATATAATTGGATTCCTATCGTTGCAGAGCCTTTACTTGCATTATTAGCTATTGCAGGAGCAGCGGCAATCATTGAAACGATTACAGGATATTTTATGGGAGAATAATATATTTTCATAATACGAGAAAAAGCGGAGTTTAAAAGAATGAGGGAACGGAAATAAAGAGTTGTTCATATAGTGAATAGACAGAATTGACAGTAGAGGAGATGTTTGCTGTGAGTAATAGTCCAAGGCAAAATTCATATGACCTGCAGCAATGGTATCATATACAGCAACAACACCAAGCGCAACAACAGGCATACCAAGAACAATTACAACAACAAGGATATGTGAAGAAAAAGGGATGTAATTGCGGGAAAAAGAAGAACACAATAAAACATTATGAAGAATGAAACACTCATATTACTGTGAGTGTTTTTTATTATAAATATAAAAAGCGGTATTTCTAATGAAGAAATACCGCTTTTTACTAGCTAATTTGTGCAACTGTTAATGCTGCGGCACGGATGTCTACAGTTCCAATTAACTGAACTGGCACAATTTGAATTAAGTCACCAGGGTTTAAGTTAATAAGAATAACACCGCTGGATACGTCTACTTCACCAGTACCAATAACATTAGAACGAACCGCTGTACCTGATCCAGGAATAATATTTGCTGGTGTATTTAATGATAAGAAGAAACGACCAGCTTCTGGCGCGGTAGGTACGTTATCAAGACTAATCGTTAATGTATAACTGATTTGATAAATACCAGCTCGTAGAATTCGGATGCCATCTCCGACACTTACTGTATCATTTATTACAGGAACAGTAATATTTGGGTTTGGACTTACGCTAGGTAATAGTAGTGGTGTAAATAATGAAGCAAACTGAGGTGCAGACGCGTTGAAAGCAAAACCGAAGGCAGGTAGTATACTAGCTGGTTTTGCCTCACAATCGATTTTAGTAAATTCGCAATCAGAAGAGAACATGTTTTTCACTCCTTTATCTGTTTCTACTTTCAGTTAATGAAAAGGACAGGTTCTATGTTCTAGACAAGTTCCCAATTTTATGAAAAATACATAATAATAGCTTTTAAGCATGGATTGGGTGGCAGAAAACTCTGCCACCCAATCCATGCTTAAATTAATATTTAGTTTTATATAGAAACATCACGTAAGCATTGAATAGCGCAGAAACAACTTAAATCAACAGTAATACAAGTAGATGTCGACACTAGCCTTGCATTTGGTACAGCTAAAAACGTACAGATTGGGTCGTCACCAGGTGGTACAGAGGTACCATCACCTAAAACTACAGTTAATACACGTAATACAGCACAGTCATCATCATCTATACTTTCTACGCGGAAAATGGGAGATCGGCAACTAGTAAGGCTTGAAGATGGTGCAAATGCTTCAAAAGGTTCTCCAGTCTTTGTGTATAAAATAAAAGGACGTGTATTCGCTACTGACGCATTGTTATGTGCACCTAAAAATGGAACTTCGCAACCGGATCCACATGTTGTAGTTGCGCATTCTTGTAATTCATGTATAAAACGAACGACATTCGATACACAGTTGAAATCACAATCATGGTGATGATGGTCTTCGTTACAATTGCAGCTCATTATGTTCACTCCTTATCGTGAGTTCTGACATACACTATTACAATATGAATGAGATATGGTTGATATTACGTTAATTCTTACGATAAAAGCAGGGAATTTATATAGTAGGGATGTACATAATGCAATATAAAAAAAGACATCCTTATTTAGTGGATGTCTTTTCAGGTAAATCTTTTCGCGCAGTATATAAAAAACGAGATATATCTAATTTTTTTCCTCTAAAAAATTGCGGAGAGGAAATGTAAAGTTCTTCTTTCGCACGTGTAATTGCGACATAAAGTAGTCGACGTTCTTCTTCTAAAGCTTCAGAAGTCTCTGTAACACGATCATTTGCATCTTTTAAAGAAGAAGTATGGGGAAGAATACCATCGCTCGCTCCAAGTAAAAAGACGCATGGAAATTCAAGGCCTTTTGCGTTATGAATAGACATAAGCGAAACAGCATTTTTTTCCGGCATTGTTTTTAATGCTTCCATTTCTTTTTGACCTTGAATTGCTTCATCAATAAATTGTAAATAAGCTGGAATATCGCTGAAACGAGTTGCTGACTCCATTAATTCTTCTAACATTTCTTCTTGTATATCTTTATGCATCGTAAAGGAAGAACGATCGTTACTTTGTAAGTACTCTAAATACTTTCCTTTACCATGAATAATTTCTTTTAATGCTTTTTTCGGTTCTAATTCTTTTATAAATTTAATAAAATCGATACGCTCATTTACCTTTTTTACTTGAAAAGGTTTTAAGCTCGGATTTAATAATAAGAAATGAAGAAGAGAAGGGAACCGCCCCTCACCATATTTCCATTGTTCACGTTCAATAAATGAAATACAATCATCACGCCCGATATACATAGTTGGCAATATATTTGAAAGTGATTCTAGTCGAAACGGTTCAATCACCAGTCTTAAATGATCTAATACAGGCTTAATTAAAGAATGTTCATAAAATGATTGACTCGCCCCGTGCTTAATAAACGGGATTTTGTGAATTGTAAGCTGATCAAGTAACGAACGGCTTACAGAATGTGTGCGATACAGTAAACAAAAATCTTTAAAGTTGCGTTCGCCGCTATCTACTTTTTCTTGAATGAGCTGCAAAATTTGATTTGCTTCATCAAGAGTCGTAGCAGGTCTTGCGTAAAAAGGTTGTACACCTTCTTCACGCACAGAATATAGCTCTTTATCAAAACGCTCCTGATTTAGTTTGATAACTTCATTTCCAAGCCCAACGATAAAAGGATTGGATCGATAATTCGTATTAAGTGCGATAATCGTAGTGTTATCAAATTCTTTTGGAAAAGATAAAATAATTTGGTGACTGGCTCCTCGCCAGCCATATATCGCCTGATCGTCATCACCTGCGATAAATAAATTATTTCTTGGCGTGGCTAACAATTTTACAATTTCATATTGTGCATACGATGTATCTTGGAACTCATCTACTTCAATATAGTGGAAACGTTGTTGTAATTGGGTAAGCAAAGGAACGTTATTTTCTAACATATAATATGTTTCTAATAAGATGTCATCGAAATCAATATAATTATATCGTTGTTTTACTTCTTCAAAACGCTCGTATACTTCTTTAAATTCTTGTTCAACGGGTGTTTTTGCTTTTATATCTTTCGGACGATTCAATTTGTTTTTCTCAAGTGAAATCATAGCGAGCATTGTTTCAGCATCATAATCGTCTTTTAGACGCAATTCTTTCAAGATTTTCTTTATCATAATTTGTTTATGTTTTTCGTTTGCTAAAATTTGCTGATTATATCCTTGACTACGAAGCAATTTTAAAAAGACAGAGTGGAATGTACCAGCAACAACGTAGCTACTTGCAGCACGATTCATACCTGGTAAATTTGCTACACGGTTTCGGATTTCTTCAGCTGCTTTTTGTGTAAATGTAAGCAATAAAATATTTCGTGGATGAACTTGTTTTACATTTACTAAATAACCTACGCGGGTTGTTAAAACAGATGTTTTCCCGCTTCCGGCACCAGCCAATGTAAGGACAGGCCCTTCTGTCGTTCGCACAGCCTCTAATTGTTTTTCATTTAAAAAAACATTTTGTTGTTCGAGAGCGCGAAAATACGCCGCATCTGCATCTTCTTCCATAATTAAATGGGTAGATGTTTTCGGAATATGATATGTTGCACGCGGAATGTCAGCGTGCGTTAATGATTTTTGTGAAAATTTTTCTTGTGTCATATATTCACCTTCAAAACTATAGCATCAACATTTAACTTTAGCGGAAGAAAAAGAAAATAGCAATGTAAAAAACAGGAGGGGATACCTCCTGTTTTCAAATTACAATTCTTTTATCATAACGATGTGAGGAATATTTGCTTCCATGAATACATCAGAATTCGTTACATATCCAAGTTTCTTATAGAAATCTTCAGCATGTGTTTGGGCATGCAGCTTTAATTTTGGTAGCGAATTTTCATTAGCATACGCTTCAAGTGCATCCATAACAATTTTTCCAATGCCTTTTTTACGATGGGAAGCTAGTACGCAAATGCGTTCCATTTTTCCTATTCCATCCAGTATGCGAAAACGACCAGCACCAACTGGAACATCATTATCATATATAACAACGTGTGTTGAAGTTTCTTCAAACTCATCATACTCTTCGTCAGCAGAAACTTGTTGCTCATTCACAAATACTTGCTTACGTACAGAGAATGCATCTCTTAGTTGTTCGTCCGTTTGTACGATCTGTGCGTGCAAATTAGTTGTTCCCCTTTCCAAGGTGGAATGTTTCGTATACAGTCCACGTTCCGTTTTCTAATTGATATAGAAGATGGAAGCGATCAATTGGTTGTTCATAATAGAAATCTTTCATACGTAATCGACCTAATACATCAGCATGCTCTGCATCGGATAAGCCTTGTCCGATTGTTAAATGAGGTACGAAAGCGTACTCGCGTTCTTGTATAAAGAATTCGCTATGCATCTCCTCATTTAAGAAAGTAAGTTCAGGTGTTTTTTCTACTTTAAAATAAAGAACATTATTAACAGGTGCGAATGAACCAACTTTTCCGACATGAAGGGTGAAAGGGTTCGTTTTACTTGCGATTGTATGTAACTCTTTTACAATCGATTCTAATTGTTCATCTTGCGTCTCAAAGGGTGTTTTCAATGTAATATGTGGCGGAACTAATGCGTAGTGCGGATCATAACGTTTACGCAATCCGTTCGCTTTATCTTGAATCATTTTAGATGGAAAAATTACAATGCCTAATTTCATGTTCCAATTCCTCCCTTTGTAAGTCTAGTTAGATTTTGAGAAAATAACTCTCTTAATCTATTATATCAAATTATTCTGAATACTGCTCTCTATTATTTCATTGATAGAATATGAGAGAAAGCTTTCGGTAAATCAGTCTGCCAATATTTCCACGTGTGGTTACCTTCGAATTCTTCGTAATGCGTGATGAAATTTCTATCTGTCAGAAGCGTATTGAGCTCACGGTTCGGCCCAACGAAATCGGATACTTGTCCATCAGTGCGTTTTACAGCTGTTTCTTCTGTCCCAATGACGTGATAAAGGTCTAGCGCCTCCGGATTTTTAAAGTCTTTTGCTAAGTTCATCACTGTTTCATCCACAAATGGTGATTGCATAACGACTTTACCGAATGTATGCGGATACATAAGTGCAGTCATGAAGGAAACTGTCCCGCCAAGAGAATCACCAATTAACACACGACCTTTTCCCATTTGGTACGTTGGATAATTTTCATCGATATATGGTGCAAGTTCATGAGCAAGGAAACGAATATACGCAGCGTTTTTCACTTCATTTGGGAAATATTTTTCTTTACGATCGTGTACATTTTTATATGGAATACCGACAATAATTGTACGGTCAATTTCTTCAGTTTCACGAAGGCGCTCAATTACACGGTGCGCTTTACCAAGCTGAAAATAATCTCTACCATCTTGTGCAATTACAACTGTATGTTTGTGCAGTGGTGTGTAATTTACCGGTAAGTAAACGAGAAGTGTAACATCTTCTTGAAGTGATGCGCTATAAAATGAAATTTCTTCAATTCTCCCTATTGTTTGATTCATGTAGATCCCCCTAAATAAAAATTTACTGTAATGATTGTAAGAGCGACGCTTGTAGTGAAAAAGAAAGAAATATTCACTAATAGGTGCTTTCGTTTCTATTTTACCATAATGGTACGAAGAATCTAAAAAATTAGTATTTAAGTTGTGAAAGAAAACGGATATAATGAAGTGGGATTTTTGACAGGTGAGAGGGGAGACGGAATTTGAAACAAGAAAGATCAATCGCGCTACCATTAGCAATTTCCATTATAGCCATTTCATTCGCAGCAGTTTTTGTAAAGATGTCCTCAGCGCCATCTTCAATATTAAGTATGTATCGATTATGGATTATCGTACTTATTATGCTGCCTATCGTTTGGAAAAAACGGGAAGAGTTTAGTAAGATTCAAATAAAAGATTGGGGATTTTTAATTGGATCTGGTTTCTTTTTAGCGCTTCATTTTCTTTTGTGGTTTGAATCTTTAAAGCATACGACAGTTGCTAGTTCGACGATTATTTTAGCGCTTCAACCAATCGTATCTTTAGTTGGAGGTTTTTTCTTATTTAAAGAAAGAACAACATACTCAGCCATTGCGACAATGGGAATAGCGATACTAGGCGTAATGTGTATTGGGTGGGGAGATTTAGGGTTAAGTGAACAAGCGATTTATGGAGATATATTATCCTTTTTAAGTGTCATAGCGGTTGTTGGTTATTTATTTATCGGGCAAACAACAGTAAAGAAAGTATCACACTGGATTTATAGCTTTACAGTTTTTGCATTCGCAGGTATTTTTATGGGGATTTATAATATAGTATTGCAAGTGCCTTTTACAGGTTATACGAAGTGGGATTGGACTGTTTTTCTTTTACTTGCGGTTGTGCCGACAGTGTCACACGTCATTAATAATTGGTTATTAAACTACGTAAATGCAACAACAATTTCAATGAGTATTTTAGGTGAACCAGTTGGAGCATCTATATTAGCGTTCTTCTTACTCGGTGAAAGACTAAATGCCATGCAAATTATCGGTAGCATGCTCGTATTGTTTGGTGTATCTGTTTTCTTACTACAGCAACAAAAACGAACAGCAAAAAATGTAGTAAACGAGCCGGCTTATACACAGGAAATATAATGTTAGAGGAGAAAAGAGAAGTTGTGATACTTCTCTTTTTGTTTTACAGAAATATAAGGGAGGAAGGGAAATTTAATGGAATTTCCATCAAAAAAAGATATATGGTTATATCCGATTTTTTTCGTTGTCATTGGAGCGTGTTTTGCCCCCTTATTTGCAGGGAGAGAGTATTTTCTTTTATTTTTTACAATTCCATTAGCCATATTATTTATTTGGAGTTGGTTTTCGACAAGATATATCGTCGGAGAAGAAACAATTACTATTAAATCAGGTTTCGTTAAAAAGCGCATATTTATACGAGATATAAAACAGATTTCAAATACGAAAAATCCAGTAGCAGCTTATGCCTTATCATTTGATCGACTTGAAATTATTTATGGATCACATCAAACAGAAATTATTTCTCCTAAAGATAAAGAGCAATTCATCAATCTCGTTACAAGTAAAAATTCATGCATTGAAACAAAGTAAAAGAGTGGCTTCGTAGCCACTCTTTTACTTTGGATTTGTCATATAAGGTTGTACATGAATCATGCATAGGTCACGGAACTTTCCTTCAGCAGTTGTGACAATTACGACTGCTCTTCCGGCACTTTTTCCAGTAATCGTTACCGTATCACCTTTTGGATACATTGTGATAACATCAGCATTCATATTTGTCCAAATAAGTTCTTTATTCGTTGCTTGCACTGGCAAAACGGAAGCTGATAACTCAGTGCTTTGTCCAGTTCTTACTTTCAACTTATTTTTTTCCATATGAACACCAATGACTGAAATAACAGAAGGAGCGATTGAAATTTTAGGTGGTTTAGGTTGTATGTTCAAACAAGACGCAGAAGTATTTGTAATAGGTGAAAATTTTCGTGTTTGTTGTTGCTGGAAAGCTGCTAACATGTTGGAGTCCCCTTTCTGTATAAGTGCTGATAGTAATACTATAAAGGAGTAGTGTTATGTTTAATTTAACGAAACATAAAGAAATTGTTAAATTCGAGTAGAAGATTGTCGAACTTTCATAAAAAGAAAGCTCTGCTGATACGATAACAGCAGAGCTTTTCCTTTATAGATTATGACTATGTTGTTTTTCGAAATCCTCAAATTGCTCTTCAATTTCTTTTGAAGGTTGCGTTAGTAAACTAACAATTACGATTACTAGTAAACTAATAGTGAAACCAGGAATCATTTCATATAAGAATTCTTTTAAGAATTTGAATTGAGTCCAAATAATGACTGTAGCGGCACCAGAAACCATACCAGCAAGTGCGCCCCACTTCGTCATACGTTTCCAATATAAGCTTAATAAAATAGCAGGTCCGAATGAAGAACCAAATCCAGCCCAAGCGTATCCAACAAGAGCTAAAATCGTATCATTTTGTTTAAACGCTAATGCGCACCCAACTAATGCAATAACAAGTACAGCCATACGACCGACAAATACAAGTTCTTTATCAGAAGCAGAACGTTTAAAGAATGTACGATATAAATCTTCTGTTATAGCACTAGAAGTAACGAGTAACTGAGATGAAATTGTACTCATAACCGCTGCTAAAATCGCTGCTAATAAAAATCCAGTAATAAGTGGATGGAATAAAATAGTGCCAAGTTCAACGAAAATCGTTTCTGGATCAGAAAGTTTTAAACCTGCTTTTGAATAGTATGCAATACCGATAAGGCCAGTAAACATAGCTCCAGCAACAGAGAAAATCATCCAGCTCATACCAATGCGTCGTGCGCTTTTAATTTCTTTTACAGAAGAAATCGCCATAAAACGTACGATAATATGTGGTTGTCCAACATAACCAAGGCCCCATGCGAATAATGAAATAATTCCTAATACAGAAGTGCCTTTAAAAATATCTAATAATGCCGGATCGATAGATTTAATTGTTTCAAATGCTGGACCAAGTCCATTTACGTGCATAATTGTTACGACTGGAACAAGAATAAGAGCGACTACCATAATGATTCCTTGCACGAAGTCTGTCCAACTTACAGCTAAAAATCCACCAAATAATGTGTAAGCTACGACAACTCCACCAACGATAAGAAGACCAACATGGTAATTGAGTCCAAATGAATTTTCGAATAATACAGCGCCAGAGACAAATCCTGAAGCTACATAAAACGTGAAAAATATCATAATAACAAGTCCAGATACTAGGCGTAACATATGGGATTTGTCGTGGAAACGGTGTTCCAAAAATTCTGGGATAGTAATAGAGTTGTTTGCAATTTCAGAGTAGGTACGTAAGCGAGGAGCGACATAAAGCCAGTTTGCGTATGCGCCTAGTGTTAGGCCAATCGCAATCCAACTACTACTTAATCCAACGCTAAACATTGCACCGGGTAATCCCATTAAAAGCCAACCACTCATATCAGCTGCTCCAGCACTTAATGCTGTTACTGCGGGGCCTAGTGTACGCCCGCCAAGCATATAATCTGTTAAGTTGGACGTTCGTTTATAGGCGAAATAGCCAATTACTAACATCCCGAGCATGTAAATAGAGATAGAAGTTAAAGTTAACATCTGCGTACTCATGTAGTTCCCCTTCCTTTTGTCATGTCTTTTGATGCGTTATGCATATTTATAATCTATCATGATTATTCTGAAAAATCCATACAGAAATACGAATTTTCAGAAATGTAAGCGTTTTTTGACATCGTTTTATTTTTTTAATATATAATATTCATGCAAAAAACCTTATTTTTAATAGAGTATTTATTATATTTACATAAAAAGAGGTTGTTTTGTCAATATAATATTGAAAGGAGAGAAAAATAAAATTCTTTTAAAAGTATTGACTTATGAAAAAAGTTAAGTCTATAATGAGTGCAACTTAAAAAAATGCAAGCGTTGATGAAGAAGAGTACACATGATGAACATGTCAGAGAGCTGATGGTTGGTGCGAATCAGTATGGGATTGATGTGGAATGGGCTTCGGAGCTTCCAAACCGAAACGAAAGAAGTAGGCTTTGGCGACATGATCTCATCGATACAAGAGACACGTATTGTTTTTGATACGGTAAAGTGCGTTACATTCGTAACGAATTAAGGTGGCACCACGGGAGTACCCGTCCTTTCTATAGGATGAGTACTCCCTTTTTGTGTACAAAAAATTAAATAAATGAAATCGTTTAAGTAAGAAGAGTACGTATATTGGAGACGTTACAGAGAGCCGGGGATAGGTGGGAGCCCGGTGCGGTGCCATATACGGAATGGGCTTACGAGAGGTATGCTGAACAATTATTTTCAGTAGGCAACCCGGGTTCCGCCGTTACAAGGATAAGGTATATATTTTGTACCTGAATAAAGCGGGATGCTTTTGCGTCCAACATGAGGTGGTACCACGGTAAATTTATCGTCCTCTACATATTTTCGATATGTAGGGGACTTTTTTATTTTTCAGATTGAGGTGAAAGGCATGATGACAAAAGAGGAATTTATGAAGCAAAAAGAACAGGGAAGAGCATTTTTAGTAATCGCTGAAGAAGAAGGAGATAGCATTACGCCAATTTCTTTATATAGACGTATGAAAGGAAAGAAAAAGTTTTTATTAGAAAGTTCGCAGCTTCATCAAGATAAAGGACGCTATTCTTACTTAGGATGTAATCCATATGGTGAAGTGAAAAGTGTTGGTACGGAAGTAGAACGAACGATTTACGGCCAAACAGAAAAGCTGCAAAGTAACGTACTACAAGTGTTAGAAGAAGTAATCGCGTCAGCACAAGTAGACAGTCCATTTCCATTTTGCGGAGGAGCAGTTGGTTATATTGGCTATGACGTCATTCGGCAATATGAAAACATTGGAGCAGATTTACACGATCCATTGAATATTCCGGAAGTACACCTTTTACTGTACCGTGAGTTTATCGTGTATGACCACTTACGCCAAAAATTATCATTTGTATATGTATGCAGGGAAGACGATTCAGCTTCTTATGAAGAAGTATATGAAAGATTGCAAGTATACAAAGAGGAAGTATTACAGGGAGAAGAATCTGAAGTAACTGAAATAAGATCAACATTATCATTTACTTCTTCAATAACTGAAAAAGAATTTTGCGTGATGGTAGAAACGGCGAAAGAACATATAAGAGCCGGGGACATATTCCAAGTCGTACTGTCACAGCGTTTGCAAAGTGAATGTATTGGGGATCCATTCGCGTTATACCGAAAACTTCGAATTGCCAATCCGTCACCATATATGTTTTATATCGATTTTCAAGATTATGTTGTACTCGGTTCTTCGCCGGAAAGCTTGTTATCAGTTAGAGAAGATAAGGTGATGACGAATCCAATTGCGGGTACGAGGCCGAGAGGGAAAACGAAGGAGCAAGATGCGGAAATTGAAAAAGAACTGTTAGAAAATGAGAAAGAACGAGCGGAGCATATGATGCTTGTAGATC
Source organism: Bacillus sp. BB081 (assembly GCF_008368895.1). Taxonomy (NCBI): domain Bacteria; kingdom Bacillati; phylum Bacillota; class Bacilli; order Caryophanales; family Bacillaceae; genus Bacillus; species Bacillus sp. BB081. The sequence goes on along the minus strand of NZ_QOZX01000020.1, from coordinate 21,266 downwards.
TTGGGCGAAATGATATTGGCAGAGTAAGTGAAATTGGATCCGTGACGATAGATAAATATATGAAAGTAGAAAAATACTCTCATGTTATGCACATTGTATCTGAAGTTTACGGAACATTGGGAAAACGAATGAGTGGATTTGATGCATTAGCGTATTGCCTACCAGCAGGAACAGTGTCAGGAGCTCCGAAAATTAGAGCGATGGAAATTATAAACGAGCTAGAGAATGAAAAAAGAAATGTATACGCAGGTGCAGTTGGATACGTTAGTTTTTCAGGGAATCTTGATATGGCGCTCGCCATTCGAACGATGGTTGTAAAGGATGAAAAAGCATACGTTCAGGCAGGAGCGGGAATTGTTTATGATTCAGACCCAGTAGCTGAATATGAAGAAACGTTAAATAAAGCGAGAGCACTATTGGAGGTAATGAAATGATTGTACTAATTGATAATTACGATTCATTCACATATAACTTGTATCAACTGTTAGGTGAATGCGAGGAAGGAATTGTTGTCGTAAGAAATGATCAAATAACGATAGAACAGTTAGAAGGGATGAATCCAACAGGAATTGTGCTATCACCAGGACCAGGGAAACCAGAGGATGCTGGCATTTGTATCGAAGTGATTCGTCATTTTTATAAGAACGTTCCCATATTAGGTATTTGCCTTGGTCATCAAGCAATTATATCAGCATTTGGAGGAGACATTGTAAGAGCAGGACGCATTAAACACGGTAAAACATCACGTGTAAAACATAATGGAACTTCAATCTTTTCATATGTAACACAGCCATTAACGGCGATGCGCTACCATTCCCTTGTTGCAGCGCAAACGAGCTTGCCAGAGTGTTTTGACATACTAGCGACAGCGATGGACGATGGAGAAATTATGGCAGTTCGTCACAATTATTATCCGCTATTCGGATTACAGTTTCATCCGGAATCAATCGCGACAGAAGAAGGTGGAAAGTTAATACGTGCCTTTTTAACAGAAGTGAAGGAGGAGGAAAGAGTATGAATAACTATCTTCGTAAATTAGTGGAAGGACAACATTTAACAGAAGAGGAGATGTATAGAGCAGGGCTTCTTTTATTAAATGAAAACATATTGGAGAGTGAAATTGCAGCTTTCTTAGTATTACTGAAAGCGAAAGGTGAAACAGCAGAAGAAATATACGGCCTTGTTCGAGCTCTTCGTGAAAAGGCATTACCGTTTTCGAACCATATACAAGGAGCGATGGACAATTGTGGGACGGGTGGTGACGGTGCCCAAACGTTTAATATTAGTACAACATCGGCATTTGTACTCGCAGGAGCTGGCGTAAAGGTTGCAAAACACGGTAACCGTGCTGTATCTAGTAAAACAGGAAGTGCAGATTTATTAGAAGAACTCGGTGTAAATATTAGCAGTACGCCAAAAGAAATTGATTATTTATTAGAGCATGTCGGCATCGCATTTTTATTCGCGCCAGCGATGCATCCAGCATTAAGACGCATTATGAAAATAAGAAAAGAATTGAATGTACCGACGATTTTTAACTTAATTGGTCCTTTAACAAATCCGGTAAATTTAGAAACACAATTTGTCGGCATTTATAAACGAGATATGTTACTACCAGTTGCGCAAGTATTACAGAAACTAGGCAGAAAACAAGCGCTTGTCGTAAACGGAAGTGGATTTTTAGATGAAGCATCATTACAAGGAGAGAATTATGTTGTCATTTTGAAAGATAATGAAATAGTAGAAACGAGTATTGAACCTAAGAAATATGGTTTCTCAATAGTGAAAAACGAAGAGATTAGAGGCGGGGATTCGAAAGAAAATGCAAAGATTACGCTCGGAGTATTAAGCGGAGAAAAGAATGTTTACCGCGATACAGTTTTATTAAATGCAGGTCTAGCCCTTTTTGCAAATGGAAAAGCAGAAACGATCGAAGAAGGAATTACACTAGCGGCATATAGCATTGACTCTGGAAAAGCATTAGCCAAACTAAACTTATTAATTGCAGCAAGTAATGAAAAATTAGAAAGGGTGAATTAACGTGGGGACGATTTTAGATAAAATTGTAGACCAAAAGAAAAAGGAAGTTGCGGCATTATATGAAACGTATACACCATTAAAAGAAAGTAGAAAGACACATTCACTTGTAGAAGCATTACAGCAGTTTACTGTCATTGCAGAAGTAAAGCGAGCATCACCATCAAAAGGAGATATTAATTTACACGTTGATGTACGAAAACAAGTGAAAATATATGAAGAATGCGGCGCAGGAGCAGTATCTGTTTTAACAGACGGTCAATTTTTTAAAGGGTCGTTTCACGATTTACAAACGGCAAGAGCAGAAAGTAACATTCCGCTTTTATGTAAAGATTTCATAATTGATAAGATTCAAATTGATAGGGCGTATGAAGCTGGAGCAGATATTATTTTATTAATTGTAGCGGCGTTAACGAAAGAAAAATTAAAAGAGCTGTACAGCTACGTACTAGAAAAAGGATTAGAAGCAATTGTTGAAGTTCATGATGAGCAGGAATTAGAAATTGCAATCCAATTAAATCCGCACGTTATCGGCATTAACAACCGTAATTTAAAAACATTCGAAGTCGATTTAAGCCAAACAGAAAAGCTTGGAAAACGATTAAACGAGGAGAAATTACTTTGGATTAGTGAAAGTGGGATTCATTCAAAGGAAGATATTATCCGTGTTAAAAAAGCTGGAGCAAAAGGTGTGTTAGTTGGAGAGGCACTTATGACATCATCTTCTATTCATACCTTTTTTGAAGACTGTAAGGTGAACATATGAAAGTGAAAATTTGCGGCATCACTGATGTTGAAACAGCAAAACGTGCTTGCGAATACGGAGCTGATGCACTCGGATTTGTTTTTGCAGAAAGTAAGCGAAAAATCACTCCAGTGCTAGCGAAAGAAATCATTCAGGAGCTTCCAACAAACGTGTTAAAGGTTGGTGTTTTCGTAAATGAATCAGTAGAAGTGATCGAGAAAATTGCAGATGAATGTGGGTTAACGCATGTGCAACTACATGGGGATGAAGACAATCATCAAATCAAAAGATTGAATATTCCGTCTATAAAGTCACTTGGGGTAACTTCAGAGAGTGATATGAAAAATGCTCAAACATATGAAACGGATTATATATTGTTTGATAGCCCGAAAGAAAAGTTTCACGGAGGAAATGGAAAGCAATTTTCATGGGAGTTACTCGCACATATGTCAAAAAAATTGCGAGAGAAAACGATATTAGCTGGTGGATTAAACGCTTTTAATATAGAAGAAGCGATTCGAACTATTCAGCCATACATGGTCGATGTAAGTAGCGGAGTGGAGACAGAAGGAAAGAAAGATCTAAAGAAAATAAAACAATTTATTATAAAAGCGAAGGAGTGTTCCAAATGAACTACGCATATCCAGATGAAAAAGGTCACTACGGTATATACGGAGGACGATACGTTCCAGAAACGTTAATGCAATCTGTATTAGAGCTAGAAGAAGTATATAAAGAAGCGATGCAAGATGAAGCGTTTCAAAAGGAATTAAATCATTATTTAAAAACGTACGTCGGAAGAGAAACACCGCTTTATTTCGCTGAAAATATGACGAAGTATTGCGGCGGTGCAAAGATTTATTTAAAACGTGAAGATTTGAACCATACAGGAGCTCATAAAATTAACAATACAATCGGTCAGGCACTACTTGCAGTACGAATGGGCAAGAAAAAAGTTGTCGCTGAAACAGGGGCAGGACAACACGGAGTGGCAACCGCTACTGTATGTGCCCTACTCGGATTAGAATGCGTCATCTTTATGGGAGAAGAAGATGTGAGACGTCAAAAATTAAATGTGTTCCGAATGGAATTACTCGGAGCTAAAGTAGAAAGCGTAGCGGCAGGTAGCGGTACATTAAAAGATGCGGTAAACGAGGCGCTTCGCTACTGGGTTTCGCATGTACACGATACACACTACATTATGGGATCCGTTCTTGGACCACATCCATTTCCGAAAATTGTTCGTGATTTCCAAAGTGTAATTGGGAAAGAAACGAAAAAACAATATGAAGCGTTAGAAGGGAAATTACCAGAGGCAGTCGTTGCATGTATTGGTGGTGGTAGTAATGCGATGGGCATGTTTTATCCGTTCGTACACGATGAAGAAGTCGCTCTTTACGGCGTAGAAGCAGCTGGAAAAGGCGTTCACACAGAAAAGCACGCAGCGACTTTAACGAAAGGAAGCGTTGGTGTTTTACACGGATCGATGATGTACCTTCTGCAAAATGAAGAGGGACAAATTCAAGAAGCGCATTCTATTTCAGCGGGACTCGATTATCCAGGTGTTGGGCCAGAACATAGCTTGCTAAAAGATATTGGCCGCGTTTCTTATCATTCGATAACAGACGCAGAAGCGTTAGAAGCATTTCAATTATTAACGAAAAAAGAAGGGATTATTCCGGCGTTAGAAAGCTCACATGCTGTCGCATACGCATTAAAATTAGCGCCGCAAATGAATAAAGACGAAGGACTTGTCATTTGTTTATCTGGCCGCGGGGATAAAGATGTAGAGAGTATAAAACGTTATATGGAAGAGGTGTAAAAAATGGGAGTAGAAAAAATTAAAGCAGCGTTTGAAAATGGTAAGAAAGCATTTATTCCGTACGTAATGGGCGGAGATGGTGGCCTTGAAAAATTAAAAGAAAGAATTCGTTTTCTAGACGAAGCAGGAGCGAGCATCGTTGAAATCGGCATTCCGTTTTCAGATCCAGTCGCAGACGGTCCAACGATTCAAAGAGCAGGGAAACGAGCGCTAGATAGCGGTGTAACAGTAAAAGGTATTTTTCAAGCATTAATAGAGGTAAGGAAAGAAGTACAAATTCCGTTTGTACTCATGACATATTTAAATCCGGTACTCGCATTCGGAAAAGAACGATTCATCGAAAACTGTATAGAAGCAGGTGTAGATGGCATCATCGTTCCAGACTTACCGTATGAAGAGCAAAATATTATTGCCCCGTTACTTCGAGAGGCAAACATTGCGCTAATTCCACTCGTTACAGTAACGAGCCCAATTGAGCGAATTGAAAAAATTACGAGTGAATCAGAAGGGTTCGTTTACGCTGTTACAGTAGCGGGCGTAACAGGAGTACGTCAAAACTTTAAAGGTGAGATTCATAGTTACTTAGAAAAAGTAAAATCACATACACATTTACCGGTAGTGGCAGGGTTCGGTATTTCAACAAAGGAACATGTAGAAGAAATGATTACAATATGTGATGGAGTAGTCGTTGGAAGTAAAGTCATCGAGCTGTTAGAAAATGAAAAGCGAGAAGAAATATGTGAATTAATACAGGCAACAAAACAAAAAGAAGAGGCATAAGTCTCTTCTTTTTGTTTTGCGTAATAAATGTTAAAATATACAGAAAATACATATAACTTAGAGGGTGAGAAAGCATGCTAAGACGTAAACTACTATATCTTCTTCTAACTGTACCATTATACGCTTGGCTTATTAGCATGACGAAAATAGAGGTGATGGCTCTATTTTTAGGATATGTATTCATCTTTTCCAACTTAAATCGCATTCAAGAGCAATCTATTTTAGAAATATGTATATTTTCGATTAGTATAGAACTATTTAGTATCGTTTCGATTGTATTATTAAACGAATTATTTCGCTGGATCTATTCATTTGAATTAATGAAATTTGGAAATGTTGTATTGCAAGTAATATGTGCTTATATTGTGTTTGTTGTGTTAGACAAAATAGTCGGACAGCAGACAGTTTTTCAGGATAATAGAAAATGGGAGTGAAAGGAGCCACTTGGCTCCTTTTTTGAATCTGTTGCAAAAACAATTGAAATTTATGACATCTGTTATATAATAGTTAAAAATTGTATTTTTAATGAAAAGAGATGATAACATGGCCATATTGTTGGCACTTATCCCAATTATGATGATTTTCATTTGTTTATTTTTATTTAAACAAACGTCATTAAGGTCCTCTTTAATTGCTTACGTTGTGTCTGTTGGAATCGTTTTACTCTCGCCAACGTTTCAACTAGGGATAAGTGAAACTGTGCACGCAACGATTAAAGGTTGGTTAATTTGTTTTATTGTCGGGTACGTGTTGTTTTTCGGTATTTTTTTATTTCACCTTATGAACAAAATGGGGTACATCGATCAAGTAGCGCGTTTTTTAGAAGAAGTGACGCACGATCGTTTATTACAAATGCTCCTTATGTGTTTTGGTATTTGTCCGCTAATTGAATCAGTAAGTGGATTCGGAATTGGCTTCATGGTTGCAGCACCTATCTTTCTATCATTAGGCTATAAACCGTTTCAAGCTGTACTACTTTCATTTATTGGTTTACTAGCTAGTTCATGGGGCGCAATGGCAACTGGTACGATTATCGGTTCGCAGCTTATAAATATGCCGCTTACAACACTTGGCACGAATACGGCACTACTAAGCATTCCGATGTTTGCTTATTTCGTCATCCTTTCTTTACACGTTGTTGGTGGTTGGCAGGCTGTTATTGAAAAGTGGAAAGAAGGATTCGGTTTCTTTCTATTATTTTCTCTCGGAATTTATTTTTCTAACGCATACGTAAGTGTTGAACTAGCAGGTATATTAAGTTCCATCGTTACAATTGCATTTGGCTTTCTTATCATTAAATTAAAAGGGAAAAATGAACAAAATTTAATAACAGAACATGCTGCGGCAACGGAGAGAGAAGTATCTATTATAAAAATTATTAGCCCTTATATATTCCTAACAGTTTGTATTTTACTTTCTCGCCTCGTACCAGCATTACATGATGTATTCAGATCATATGCAGTCCTTGATTTAAAATCATACTCTTATAAACTGGAGCTACTATATTCACCAGGATTTTGGCTCGGTATGACTTGCCTATTTACTATTATTTTCTTCCGCATTCCATCTCATATTATGAAACAATCACTCTCGCAAACGATAAAACAATGGATTCCTTTTGCGATTACGACGACGATGTTTATCGCCATTTCAGAACTAATGGGTGCATCTGGCATGCATTCATTACTGGCAAAAACAGCTGGTGACACATTTGGAACGTTTTTCGTTTTCGTTGCTCCGTTTATCGGCGGAATCGGTGGCTTTTTAACAGGTAGTAACGCAGGATCAAATGCGATGTTCATAAAACTACAAATGCAAACTGCGCAAAACGTAGCACTCCCGTGGCAATACGTCACAACACTTCAAAACACCGCATCATCAGTAGCGACAATCGCTTGCCCGTCAAGGATTACACTGGGTGCGTATTTATGTAACATCCCTTATCGTGAAAATGAACTATTAAAGAAGACGACGTTAATGATTTTGGGTGCGGTGTTACTTGTGGTGGTAGAGGTTATTTTTTGGTATATGTTGAGAAAATAAGAAATCCTCCTGAGAAAGGAGGATTTTCTTTTTATATGGATAATGCCTTAAGTATGAAAAGCTTCTACTAAATGAATAGGAGATGAAATGTATGCCCCTAAAAAACTACGGCGTGTTAAAAGGTACAGTTATACAATCAAAGATTGGAAAAGGGAAAACACCTCATTATCAAGTTCATTTACAAGGCGAAGCAGAAGTTGATTATCGTATTGCAATTAACGTGAAATCGCAAAGTTATCCGTCAGAAGTTTTATATTTTGCGAGTACCGATATTCGGTCAGAGGCGATTCGCATTTTACCGACATTACCATTCGGTTTTACAGAAGTTAAAAACAATGAGCCGAAAGTAGCTTTAGACTACGTAAGAGGTAATGTATTTGATTCGAAGCAAATGATTCCTTTACCAGCTGAAAAAGCAGGAGTGGATAATGATTTAAATGAAAAAATAGAGCGTTATATAAAACGAGCGATAGAAGAAAAAGCAATTATTTATGCGTTCGGTGAAAGATGGGGACCAGAAGAAAATACACCTGATTCTTACTTTCATTTCGAGCCAGGAAACGGTATACACGATATTCATATGAATCAAGGGAATGTAGAGAAATGGAAAGGTGATAATGGTATATGGCAAGACGGGGGAATACTCATTCACTTTGAAAAGGAAGAAGAATGGGTTGGTATCTTTCTTGCCTTCCAGTCGCAGTCATGGTGTACAGATGAAGAAGGACATGCTCGTGTTCCGGTTGAGCATTGTGATTATAAGGGAAATAAATGATGAGAGGAGGGCGTTCAAAACGAACGCCCTCCTCTTATTTTATAAAATCCAAAACTAACAAGTGTAGAAATACAAGAAAACAGTAGTGCCACACTAGAAAATGCAATGAGGTACATATTATACTTCATCACTTTGCCAATGAGCTGGTTACTGTCGTACTGAAATAGTCCTGCTATTATGTTGAATAAAAATAAAACGATAAACATGACGATAACACCGTCTATTGATCCTTTAATATCTGGTTTACTTAAAGCGATATGTGCAGAAATACAAATGGCGATAAATAAAAATAGCCAAAAGGAAGGATTCAATAAATTGCTTATTGTAAATAAGCTTTTCAATAATACAAACGTCGATAAAAGCATGTTTTGAACCATTTCTATATTAATAGAAGTAGAAGCGATTGTTTTTTCGAGGGTTGTATTAAATAAGAAATATGAATTTGGTACGAAATAGCGCATTAAAAGGATTAACGCAGTAATACCGGAAATAATAGGACCGATTCCAATGAAGAAGTTCCCAATTCGTTGATATACACTTTTTTGATTGTATTGATGTTGTACGTAGCCTAAAGCACCTTGACTTGTATCTGTTGGGAAAAACTGCGTTGCTACAATTTTATGACGAAAAAGTACACACATAATGGCATGTCCAAGTTCATGAATAGGAACACCGATCCACGCCGTTAAAAGGAATCCTTTTCTTCCGAAAGCTCTCGACCAATACATGCGTGTAAGAGATTCTAAATAACCTAATAGAAATCCAATTACAATGATAACGCCAATTAAGGAAAATAATTGGATTACGCTTGTAAGGAGTATTTGAAAAATTGAGTTTACTAATTCCATTGCCTGTCATCCAATCTGTTAAAAATGTTATTTGTTCTGTTTCATAATAGCATTATTTTTCAAGATTGCTAGCACATATATTTTCATTTGAAAGAAGGATTTCATAATCTTTTTCTTGTAGTCATGTTTTATGTACAAAGTCATATATTGAATTTGTAACACCCTATATGGTATCTGCTTAAGGGGGGATGCGAGAATGAAATGTCCGGCGTGTCATACAGAAAATGCAACAGAGGCAAAGTTTTGCGGAAATTGTAGACATTCGTTAACGGAAGAAGTAGTGGCAAGTAGTGGCCAAGAAGAAGAGCCGGAACAGGCGAAGGAAACTCGACCGAATGAAACGGTAGAGCAAGCGAAGCGATTTGCGAGTGGGTATTTTCAGTTTTTTAAACATGCTTTCAAAGCACCGACAGCGATTATGAAAAGCGGCAAGGTTGAAGTACGAAATGGAATTGTAAGCCTTGTTCTTATTTGTTTTTTAGGTGCATGTATTTTTTATAGAATGATGAGTGCTGCAGCAGCTGTTACGAAAACATTTGCACCAGATATACCTACTCCTACATTCTTTTTGGACTCTGTAACGGTCTTTTTATTTTTACTAATTTTAACTTTATTTGTCGGATTTATTATTTTTGTAAGTGGGAAGATGATGAAATCATCTTTTTCGTTTCTTGAAGTATTTGGAATATGGGGAACGATAGCGACGCCAGTTATTGCTATATTAGTGCTTTCTTTTCTTTTTAGTTTTTTATTAATCTTTTTCTTACCAATTTTATTAGGGCTGGCTACAACATATATGGGAATTAGTATAATTGTAGCTACAGTAAAACTAGATAACGGTGGATTAGATCTTGTTTACACTCTTTTTATCGCAAATATTTTCATTGGAATTGCAACGTTTATCGTGTTTTGGTCTTACATAAACACGATAATTCAAACCTTTACACAGGGATTAACTGGCCTCTAAAGAAAAGGTGGTTGAATGGATGAATGTATGTACAAAGTGTGGGACTCAGCTTGAAGACAGTGTGCAATTTTGTCAAAACTGCGGTCAGAAGAGGGAAAGTCTTGTAGTAAAGAAGAAAATGAGCGGTGGTACAAAAGTTGGCATTACAATTTTAACATTACTTGCTGTAGTGATTGTTGGACTGTATTTGTACGGATCATCGTATTATAAGCAGGTGGCACAAGTAGACCGGATGATTACGATTTTACAAGAGAAGGACGGGGAGAAGTTAGCTGAAATCATCACAGCAGATGATCCATCAGTTACTGTAACGAGAGAGAGTTTAACGCCTTTATTTTCATATATAGAAGAAAATCCATCTTATGTGAATGAATTGAAAGAACAGTTGAGGATAGGTGAAAAACAAGGGAACGGAATCGAAAGAGCAGACTTTTCGTTAACGAAAGACGGAAAGTATTTCTTTTTATTTGATCGGTATAAATTGAAAGCGAAGACGTATTATACGACATTGCTTACAAATGAAAAAGGTACATCTTTAAAAATGAACGGAAAAGAAATAGATAAAACAGATGATAAAAAGTTTGAGAAGCAATATGGACCGTTTCTTCCAGGAACTCAAGTGTTTCAAGCAGAATATAAAAATGAATATGTGAAACTATCACGTGAAGAAAAGGTTGTACTTATGAAACAAGGTCAAAATAACGTAACGATAGATTTAACGTTGCAAGGACAATATATTACGGTTCAAACGAATGTGCCTGGTGCAACATTGTATGTGAATCAAAAACCAGTTACAGTGCTGGCTGGTGAAGAAATTACGTGGGGACCGGTAGCAACTGATGGAAGTACGACGATTTATTTAGAACGAAATGGAGAAAACGGAAGGGAAACGACGAAGGTAGAAACGGTAACGGCACTTCCGTCTTATAATCTTCCATTCGAAAAGAAAGGTACAGAAAAAAACGTTGTTTACAATGTTACTCCGCCACCTACGACTCGGTATGTATATAATGGTTTCATCTTTCCTGATAGTGATATTCGAAAATTAACGAGTACGGACTTAGCATATTTATCGAAAGAACAATTGAAAATAGCGAGAAACGAAATATACGCAAGACATGGACATATGTTTCAAACGAAAGATATGCAAGCGTATTTTTCAAAACAGTCTTGGTATAGAGAGAATCCGTATTTTACAGGAAAGCTAACGGATATTGAATCTTATAATGTTGAACTCATCAAATCAAGAGAATAGAACACGTGAAAAAAGGTACAGTGCATAACTGTACCTTTTTTATGGTTTTTTATCTGAACCAGGATCCCTTGAGAAAAAGATATGAAAGAGGAATGTGACTTTACTTGCTCCTCCTGATGTACTTGCTTGCACATCAGATAATGCGTTAGATGTTAACACACCTTCAGAATGAGGGGGTACGACTATTTTGAGAGTATCATCTGATTCTGATGATGCAGTAACTGTTATTGTATCATCAGATAAGTTCAAAATTTTTACAGTACCGATTGGTAAGATGGACTTGCCAGCGTGTGATGCTGAAGCGAAGTGAGAGCCTTTCCAAATCGTTTGTGGGAAAGTTTCATCATTAGATAACCAAGCACGAGCACTATAAATGGTTGCGTTAATAGAAAATTCTTGATCAAGCGACAAGGCGGGTTTTGGTTCTTTCGGTTCCTCTGGAGTTTGAGCGAGAAGGCCGGCGCACATGTATGTTTCACCTACTTTCAATAGTTACTGTTATAGCATATTAAACATGTTGTTTATAAGACACGACACTTACCTATTAAGGCATAGGTTTGTGCACCAAATTTGAAGTTGAAATTCTCTTTCTTTACAATGGAAGTAGGTGTTATTTCTGTAAAATATGGAAAGCGTAAAGAGTATGCAAAAAAGAAGGAGTGGTAAAGTGAACTATGTCATTATTGGCGGAGATGCAGCTGGTATGAGTGCAGCTATGCAAATTGTTAGAAACGATGAAAATGCAAATGTTGTAACGTTAGAAAAAGGTGAAATTTATTCGTACGCGCAGTGTGGATTACCGTATGTCATTAGTGGTGCTATCACTTCAACGGAAAAATTAATCGCGCGTAATGTAAAGACGTTTCGTGATAAATACGGAATTGATGCGAAAGTGCGTCATGAAGTAACGAAAGTAGATACGGAAAAGAAAATGGTGTACGCAGGGCATACGAAGACGAAAGATGTTTTTGAATTTCCGTACGATCGATTATTAATTGCGACTGGAGTGCGTCCTGTTATGCCAGAATGGGAAGGTCGAGATTTGCAAGGCGTTCATCTTTTAAAAACAATTCCTGATGCTGAGCGTATATTAAAAACGCTAGAAACGAGTAAAGTTGAAGATGTAACGATTATTGGCGGCGGTGCGATTGGACTGGAGATGGCAGAAACATTCGTCGAACTTGGTAAGAAAGTAAGAATGATTGAGCGAAATGATCATATCGGTACGATTTATGATGCAGATATGGCTGAATATATACATAAAGAAGCAGATAAACACAATATTGAAATTTTAACGAATGAAAATGTGAAAGCATTTAAAGGAAATGAAAGAGTGGAACAAATTGAAACCGATAAAGGGACGTATAAAGCAGATCTTGTTTTAGTATCGGTTGGAGTGAAGCCAAATACTGATTTTCTTGAAGGAACAAATATACGTACAAATTATAAAGGGGCAATCGAAGTAAATGCATATATGCAAACGAATGTGCAGGACGTATATGCAGCTGGTGATTGCGCAACACATTACCACGTTATAAAGGAAATTCATGATCATATCCCGCTCGGAACGACTGCTAATAAACAAGGCCGACTCGCTGGACTGAATATGCTTGATAAACGAAGAGCATTTAAAGGTACGTTAGGTACAGGTATTATTAAATTTATGGATTTGACGCTCGCAAGAACAGGCTTAAATGAAAAAGAAGCGAAAGGGTTACATATCCCGTATAAAACAGTCAAAGTAGATTCGACCAATATGGCGGGCTATTATCCAAATGCGAAACCACTTTACTTGAAATTACTATATCGCTCTGATACGAAACAATTATTAGGTGGACAAGTAATTGGAGAAGAAGGTGTAGATAAACGAATTGATGTGATTGCAATGGCAATTTTTAATAAAATGAGCATTCACGATTTAGAAGATGTCGACTTAAGTTATGCACCACCATATAACAGCGTTTGGGATCCAATTCAGCAAGCGGCAAGGCGAGCAGAATAGCACTTTTTAAGTGCTATTTTTTTCGTTAAAGGGGAATCATTATTTTTGGCGAAAGAAGCGAATTGGAAATAGTTATATATAGGGAAGGGGATCATTAAAAATGTTTGTAACACTTCAAACAGTTCAAGAATCAGAAAAAGAAATATTACGTAATTTATATGCACTATATCTTCATGACCTCTCTACATTCACTCCTAATATAAAGATTGGGGCAAATGGATTTTTTGAATACGAAGATTTGTACATGTTTTGGGAAAATGACGGAATCACTCCGTATTTTATTAAAAGTGATAATGATATTGTAGGTTTTTTATTACTATTGGAACGTCCATATTTGAAAAAAGAAAATGACTTTGGCATAAATGACATTTTCATATTGAATCAGTACAAGAGGAAAGGAATCGGTAAACAAGTTGTTGAGAATGTACTAAAAGAGAAACGAGGACAATATTTCGTTATCGAACTTGTGAAAAATGTACCAGCAGTTTCTTTTTGGAAGAAAGTATATAGGGAGTTAAATATCGAATTTGATGAGAAAACACAGTTAATCGATGATGAAGAATGCCTCGTTCAAACGTTTAAAATATAATGAAATCGATGCTCCTAGTATATTACTTTGAAATTTAACTTTATTTTGAATATACCGTTCACCCTTGAAAACATAGTACATATGGCTTATATTGTCATATAGTATTTATTTTTAAATAAAGCAATGAACGAACCAGGGGGCACAGTATGGCAATTAACATGAAAACAATCGAAGAATGGATTGCTGAATCAAACGCAAGACAAGAAGAAGACTTTGGAAAAGTTGTGGAAGAGATGAAAGAAGTATGCGTCGGACTTGATAATGCGACATTAATTTATACGAAAAATGTATTTTGTTTCGGTAAGAAAGTAGAAGTATTGTTCTTCTTCCAAGATCATGTCGTGATTGGACAAGAAAAAGATGAATATGTTGAAATCGAAAAATTAAAGTATGATGCCATTACACATAGCAACTTAAAAACAAATGACAAAAATACAACGTTAGAATTAAAGTTTGCTAACGGACAATCTATTAATTTAGATAGTTTAAATGATAACTACGGTACGAAAAACTGGTTATTTGCAAGACAAATTAAGAGTATTTTTAAATTAATCTAGTAAAAAAGCAGACCTCAAAGGGTCTGCTTTTTACTTAATTCCTATTACACAAAGGCATCCTCTTTCTTCGTAACATTTCACACTTTTAAATCCTGTTTTATAAAATAGGTTTATTAATTCTTCAGTCGTTTTACATTTCTCCATATGATATTGAATTTTGAAAGTTTCAGCCACTAATAAAAAAGATCCGTTCGGTTGTAAGACGCGAAATACTTCTTTTATGTCTTGTTCCACATCAGGCCAAAAGTAGTGTGTTTGAAAAGCGGTAATGAGATCGAAGAAGTTCGTATGATAGGGAATAGAAGAAACGCTTGCTTGTTGAACAATGACTTTTTGTTTTTGAACATCCTTTATATTCGTCTGTATAGAATTTTTTACAGCTTGATCGGAGTAATCAATCCCATATATTTTCCCAAGTGGAGTTCGTTTTGAAAGAGTGTGTATCGTTTTACCGCCGCCACAACCAATATCTAATATGATTGCATTTTTCTTTATATGTACTTTCTGTAATGCCCAATTGGTTAGTCTTGTATGTGCAGTGTTCATAATACAAAGCATGGAAGAACCAATTGTCCCGCGAGGATTTTTTGCTTGCTGAATTAATCGATGTAGCACGCTCAAGTTAAACTCTCCTTTTATGTAAGAATATATACTCATTTCGCTTTTTATAAATTAAGTCCTTTAAAAAAAGCACGCCGATAGCTGGCGTGCTTCTAAATACGTAAATCCCCTTTTAACCAATTCCGCGCTCGATACGCCCCAACAGGAATTTGAATGAGAGACGTTTCATTTCCAGTATCAATCCCGTATAACTGATCACATGAATTTGTATCAAAACTTAATAATGGATGCCCGCCCATCCCCATCGCGGTCGCAGCAAAAACGAGTTTATGAACGAGTATACCAGCTTCCATTTGGTGAATACGGTACCCTCTATAGCCTAATGCACGTGTATAGTAATCTTTCTTTCCGATTACATGTAGGCAAAGCGGTACTTGAAAAAGATTTACGTTATCCATCGTCATACTAGATTGAAGGGGATAACGAAGGTCTCCATATCGAAGTGGCTGTATGGAATGATTTTTGCTGTTATAAGAATAAGCGCCGTTTTCTATATCTTTTACGTTATAAAAACATCCATATAATGAGACCCGTGCATTTTCATTTACATATTGACCATCAAGGTCGTTGTAATAAGGGAAGGAGAGACTCGCTTCTTGTAGTAAAGTAGCGAGCTCGGCTGCATCCCATTTCGTGAAAGTAAAGTCAGCATCAGGGGAATACCGTTTTTTACAAAGTTGTAAGAAATCATACGATAACCGTTCTACTTGCGGCAACTGGACAGCGTGCACATGATGTTGATAGTGCTCTTCATGATGTAGTGTTTGGAAGTGTGCTGTCGATTCAATCATAGAAGCTTCATTTATTTTTGTTATCATCGGATATTCATTTACATGTTTTGAGCGAACGAAATGTTCGTGTGTTAACGGCGGAATTTGCTGTAACAACTCATGAGAAGTAACTGTTTTATTTTCACAGTAATCATTGTGAAACCAATTAGTTTGCGGTTCTGTACTTAAAGGAACAACAGCATACACACTTTCTTCGCTTTCTGACAGTCCGAGTAAATGATTGATTGCACGGTCTAGAAACTGAAAGTATACGCCATTTGTGTAACCGAATTGTTTGGCACATGCAAGTAATTGTCCGATGAGAACACCACTATCTAATCCTTGAAGTCGATATGAAAAGTTATTGTATTTAAAGTAGTTTTTCCAAAACATAGTGGATACGAATGCAGCGCCAAAACAAGACTGTATGTTACAACGATTGCCAAGTGCTTCTGTAATGTAAGAATCGAAATTCCCTTCGCGAAGTAAGATAAGCCGATGATGTGCAGCGTCGTAATGGTAAATACCGTCGGGGTAATCGTCAATTTTTAAATATAAATACAATTCATTTGGATATAAAGCGCCGCCTGAAGGGATAGATCTTCGGAATAAAATTTTCTCGCTATTTAGCTGACATAACTGTGTTAAACCAAATGAGGACCAAAGGTAATGACCAATCTCCTTCAAAGTAGGTGTAGTAGAAGAGTTAGGTAAAGATAATGGGATTTCTAAAGAGAGTGGAATGATAGGGACATTTCGATATAATTTATAAGGAAGCGGTGCATCTTCCCAGTCCACTTCATGGTTCGGCATAATTTCGTCTATAGAAAAATGGAGATGATGTAAAAAAGTATCCAGCTGCATAGAATCCCCTCCTTTACTATGGAAACGGATGTGGATGTGGATTTAATTGTTCATTCGTTAAAGGCTCAGTTCTATATCCAAGTGTCATCGGTACAGTATACACTCTATCCAGACCTGTAACCCGAGTGAGATGGTGGCCAAACGTCATCGGTAGCATGCCTGGAATAATGACTTTTACACAATGTAATCCGTTCTTATCGATAAGGGAGACGGTTTGATCTACAACGATTACTTCAAGTCCAGATTGCTGCAGACGGTTTAAAAGTTGATGAAGATCGGATGTTAAATCAAGGTCAAATGATTGTAACCCGTTCATTTCTTGGAACGATTGCATCGGTGCATCGTCACGTAAAAGAAAATGAAGACGTTCTTCTGCTTCTTTCAATCCGTACAGCATACTATGGTCTTCCATTTTATTAACGAGATAAGGATCGTGTAAGCAGTTTTCGTAATGCTCTCTTTTTTGTTCGAGTTCATCGTCTGCTATTAGTAACATGCCTGCTATTTCATGGATGGCACTCTTTAAAGCGCGGACAGGGTCTAAATGAGAGCCTCCCGCACAAACAACGTTCATTCCATTTTCACGCGTATTTTTCGCAATTACCCATAAGCTTGGAATACCGTGTTCCATCGTTGCGTTAAAAGCATGTAACTCATACCCAGTAATCGTGTACAGCCGCTGAATCATTAATTGTAATTCCGTATCATTTGCTGAACTAAGATCAAGGCGGGGGAGAGGTAATTCGGCATACCAAGTGAGCAAAAAGGCGTCACGCTCTACAATTTCTAAAATACCGTGAAAAATTGCTTCTTCTAAGCTACCACCAATTGCACATCCATTTGATGTTTCATAGACGAAAGCATCTCGATGACCGAGGCTATAATAAGCAATTGATTCAGGAACTAAAAGTGGCCGATTTTGTAATAAAGAGTAGCCCCATACCCAGTTTTGTTCATAGTCAGGATCAAACGGTTTAAACGGAAAACTATTACGATTATAATGTTCATTTGTATGTACACCGAGCGAAAGGGGATTAAGTGCATGATCCTCTAACTCACGAAAACTGCCGTGTACATTTGTCTTTTTTCCTCGAGGTGACATACCACAATATCGTTCTAAACCTTCTAAAATAGCAGTCGCTTCACTCATTGCAAATGAATGAGTTCGGCCTGCGACACCTTCGTTTCCAAACATTAATGGCATGTTTATAATAACGTCAGCAAATGGTAATAAAGAATGTTGCATTTTTCCGTTCAACATACCGACGCGATAATCTAAATAATCTCTCGTTAAAAATGTGTTTAGTTCATGAATGGAACGACAGCGATATGCTGCTTCGCTTGTTTTTAAGCTCGGTTGTAACGAAATCGCAGCTGCATCTGCCGTATCATCAGGCAAATTGCTACATACAGGGCAGAGCGGATCGGGAAGAAAAGAATGCCGCGTACATTGCAGTGTTTGTAAGTTTAGTAAAATGAGTTCATTTTCTAAAGAAGAATGGTTATGAGTTAATATTTTCTCTGTTTCTGCACGAATAAGATGGCACATTTGTAACATACCATTTTGGGTGGCACGTACATCACGCCTTGTTACATTATCTGCCTTTAACGCATATTTCCGCTGTAGTGCCCACATTTCTTGTTGATCAAATCCAGCGATAAATCGGCGTCCATCAGAGCAGTTGGAACAGCCAGTTGCAAGAGGATGAATGTAAGGACCGATAATACCTTCACCAAATGAAGTGAATGCACGTAGCCATGGAATATGATTCGACCGAAACATTAGCTCGGCATCATGATGAATAGTAGAAGGAGAGCCATCATGTAATACGAGAGCGAGATGAATATTTTCAGGGAGTTCTTCTGTAAGGTTATGTTGGCGAATGATAGAATATTGTTTGCATAGTTGATCATGTACATAGTTTGCAAGTAAGCCATCTCCTATAAGCAATATATTTTGAGTCATAGACTGTCCTCCTTTGCAATTAATACGCCGTACACACCATCTAAGTTTTCTTTCAAAAATGATTCAATGGCTAAATCAAACACGAATGGATAAAAATTATGTTCTTCTAAATGTTGCAAGGCAAGCTGCACAGATTGCACACCTGGAACTTCTTCTTCCGCTTGTATTTCCACTCTAAAAGAATCCGTGTCATATAAAATAATAGAGGATTCAGGCAAGATATTAGCTCTGTAAGGAGTCTCTTCATTTTGAATATGAAGAAGTGATAGTTGTAGTGCGTTTCGTAAGGCTAACGTCATATTAATATTAGATGCACCGTACCAGCGATCATTTATACCGACCCAAACGACAGGGAAGCTGAGAATCTCTTCGCTTACTGCTATTTTAGGTGTTTCATGAATTGTAGAGAGAGCATCGTAATAAAATCTACAATGTTTATCATGAATTGCAGTTAAATCAATCGTCGTAATTTCTTCTAGCATATGTGACTGCCGCTCATACAATTTGTTATTTAAATGTTGTTGCAGTGCCCGGTATACACCTTCTGTCATCGTTTCTCCAGCACCGATACCGATATCGTTATGTTCCGGAATAAGTCGGTGCATAATTTCTGCTACATATGTTTCAATTCCTGCTAAACCAGCTTCTCGGCGCGCTTCATTATGAGTCAAACCACCACAAGTCATAAGAGGCAGGAGGGAAGCAGGACCATCTGATAGTGGGGTAGCTACTTGAATATGGCATTGTGATAACGGTAATTGATATGAATCTTGTTCATCCCATACATGGAATAAACCAGCTTCTTTAGAAGTTAATGAGTCGAAAAAGCGGAATAAATCAGTTGAGGTATGCTGGTTGGACCGCTGTTCAAGTTGTTCAGAAAGATTTTCTATCGTATCAATTGTAAAACTTTCATCAGTTGCGAGAGGATGTTTTATAAAAGGATGCCATGCTCCTTCGAGTGTTTCGTAATTTAATAAAAAGAATTGTGGTTCTTTTTCTCGGTAAGAATCATCAGCGACATGCTTAAGTAATTCAAATACGATTATATTTGCTAACATTGCAGATGGAAGTGGTGAAAATGATGCTGATGAATGTTCATTTTGTAAAGCCGTTTCATGTAGCCGATGCCATGCGGATTCCCAGCATTCTTCACGACTAGCTGTTACGATAGGGCCGGCTATACCAAGTGCTGATAAACAGACGGCAGGTATGAAGTTCTTTCCTACTTCTCTACAAATCGTGTGAACTGCTCTTAGGCCTTCAATATCTCCATTTTGAGAAACATACAAAATCCAGTCGAAAGGCTCGAACACTTCATGCAGGGGACGATCAATTGTCGTATCTATTTCCTGAACAAGGACATGATCATCAACTTCATGTGCAAGTTCTACTAGCTCATGAATGCGATCGTAATTTGTTTCCTCATAATCTGTAACAAGGTAATGAAAGGTAGGTAATCCTGATTCTAATAAAGAAGAAACTAAGGAAGTAAGCATATCTCCAGAACCAATTATAAGGACTTTTGCCGCGCGATACGTTTCGAATTTTAGAGCGCCTGAATGAGAATCAGCTTCTAAAAATTCAATTTGTGAAGCGTATCTATCAAGTAATGCGCTATTTAATTCATGAGGTGCATCTTGACTTACATCCCGAACGAAACCATTTTCATATAAAATCTCTCCAATTTCAAATACACGATTTTGATAGGGGAGAGGGAGACCATCGGTTATTTCTGCTAAAGAATAATTCCCGTTAAACATTGGCATTAATTTTTCAATCCAGTTGTAAATTCCATCACCGTCCATACGAAATGAACTGGCATTATTTCGAAAATAGACACCCCCGTTTGAGTCGGGGAGGAAAAAAGTATCCTTATTTGCTTTAAGTTTTGCATCAATTGGAAGGTTATTCATTTTAATCCTCCTTACGTTTTAGGCATACATTATTAGCTTATGTTATGAAATTTGTCCCATATGAACGCAATAAAAAAAGGCTGTAGAATAATTCATTCTACAGCCTTTATATATTAGATTATTAATCTATCATGCCTTTCGAGAGGACTCCGTAAGTGAAGGTGGTGAGGTGAATCGAAAGAAATATTTTATTTTCAAGAAAAGGGAGTGAACGTACGTTCTATTTTTGCTATAATATCCTTAACAAGGAGGTGAATAAAATGACAAAGGAAAATCCATCAAACTATAAAACTCTTCAAATCTGGATTAAAAAAGGGCATCGTATGTATTCTTATTTTCAAGAGTGTTGTCATAACGCTAAGAACATGTACAACACCACAAACTTTTATATACGCCAGGTGTACACTGGATTAACACAAGAAAAAGAGTTGCAGCCTTTGCAAAAAGAAGTTTTGGATAATATTCATAAAAATATTGGTAAGATGAATGACATACAACTTCTTGCCTATCAGAAGAAATTGGAAAAAGAGAAATTAAAGCCTAAAGAAGAACAGAAAGAGATTACATGTAATTTGTTTTCAGAACCTAATTTTGAAAAGCCTTATGTAGATTACAACTTTCTAGATACACTATTTAAGGCTATGATTCAAAATGATTATCGAGCTTTGCCTACGCAATGTAGCCAGTCAATCATGAAAGGTTTGTTCCA